>CAZMVK010000100.1:0-11544 GCA_964569545.1 uncultured Bdellovibrio sp. | reverse complement strand
GTGCTAACGTATTAGACGCATCATTATAAGCTTCTGCGATTTTCGCACCAAGCTCTACGCCGATGGTATGTGCCACATCAAATTCACGATTTGATTTTGCCAAACGAAGCAATTGATTCTGCAGCGGTGAGTAAGCAAAAAACATGGTAAATATAACGATCTGAGCAACAACTATTAACAACACAGCCGAAAAGCCTTTATTGTTATTCAATCCCAATTTGTATTTATTTATTCTATTTTTTTTCATTTATGGCTCGGTCCTGGTAATAATTGTTGGGTTTGGTGCCGCGGGTGCGGCGCCAGGCTTGCGCAGTGGAAAATAAAATGTCGAGCCATATTTTCTTGCTGGAATCCTTTGCCGAAACCATAGGTCAGCGGTCTGTGGAATTGGATTCAAAGGGTCTCTAAATGTTGTTCTAAAAACCTGATCGCCGGTTAAATTATTTGATAACCCTAAATTATTATTTAATATATTTAAATAAATATCATTTTGTTCATCCTTAAAGCGTGCTGCTGTATTAAACGTGCATCTATTAGCTAAAGCTTGTGGACACCATTGAAGCTTTTGACCAGTTCCCGCACTTAATGTTCTCCTGGTTATTATTTCAATCGGCACCGATAAAACTTTATTTAAACCCATTGCGTCCCTGGTGGTCATCAGGGTTGGAATGTTAACTTCTACTATATTTTCAAACCGCATCACTGATTTCGTATAATCCAACTGTCCATCTGTTGATTCTGCAATGATTAAAATACCTGCACGCTGAGGATTCGGCGGAATAAAATATAGACCTGTAGCTTTCAACATAGCGCCAGTACCGGCTGCCGTTGGTCCATAACGATTAAATATTAATAATGGATAGGCCTCATTTCTTTCGAAAAAATTGTTTGAACGAAAACCAGAAATCGCTCTGCCCATGCCATCGGTGCCAGGGCAACATGCTTGCATATTTGCAATATTAGTTTCACTGATAAGATCTGTCGCAAATGGAAGATATTTATTCATAACAAATATCATCAACGAACGATCCACCTGATCATTCAGATTAGATCCAGTTTGTTGAGCCAATCGCACCCCAAACAAAGTGACCTGGGTGATTGTCATCAGAACAATGGAAATAATGCCAACCGCGGCCAAGACCTCGATCAGAGTAAATCCAAGTTTATTCTTTACAAACCTCATCCCCATTCGCATTCCAATCCCCATCTCACATCAGTTAAGTACTGTACTTTAAAACGGTCTGTTAGATAAACACGCAGGCTTCTTAAGTCCATTGATGTATCGACCTCTGACCGCATCCAGATCTTTTGCAGCATCAATATCAGTACCATGAAAACACCAACGCATTGATTTTTGTACAGGCAATCTGTATTCAAACATATGAATTACATTACTGTCACTGTTTGCCACAGTTTTGTAAAGTCCACGACCTTTGGGTTTAATATCTTCTGGTCGTTTAAGCACAAACCACAAATCATCAATTTCGTACAGCTTATGCATTTGATCTTCTGTTTTTCCATAATGTGCATAATTTTTATAATACTCTCCAGCTGCATTTGGTGATTCACCACCTTCTGTTGCTGAAGAAGGAATATCTAAACCGTATCCACCGTCTTGTTCTTTTGCACGTAATTTATTTTCAGTTTCTATATGCACAAGATATTTCTGCGTATAAAGTATACTTAATTGCCTTGCCTTTTCCTCTTCAAGTTCTTTCTTTTTTGGGTCGTCTTCAAGAATGACCTTACTGGCAACTGTATTTATCGTAGCTTCGATTGAAACTAATTGCGATTTCTTCGTCGCAATATACGCACTCATCTGCCTGAACGTTGCAATTTTCATCGGCACTGAGGCTTGCCAATTGACAAACTTTAATGATCCATTCCAGTTTTGAAACTTGGAATCATTCTCAGCTCTATGCCCATTATTAATCATATTGGAGCCAAGGCTAATAGCGTTACCATAACCACCAACTGCTGCTTTATATTTAGCAAACACGACAAGTTTACACAATGAATTTGAATTCTGACCTGGCAGATTACAAAATTCATATTCGTCTTTCACAAAATTTACTGTTGGCAAGAATTCTGTATCTTCAATATCAAACGCAGCCACACAAGCTTTATCTTGATCAACAATTTCTTTATATCCAGAAATTTTACCATTAGCACCTCTATCAAATTGGTAAGCAACCTTAGTTAACATCACAGATGTCTTTTGTCGCTCTTCTTTGACTATTTTCATTTTCCCCAACATGATACAATTTCGTGTTTCTTGTCGACCATCTCCTTGATAAAAATTAAGGGCTTCCTGGTCAGCACTTTCAGCTGGACCACTCCCATCAGCTGCTTGAGCTCCGTAAATTTGACTAGCGGGAACACTGCCTGTCGGACAAGTTCTATTGGAAGTCCAGTTACGCGGATCACGACGACCACGACCGCGGGCAGTCGTGAACAAAGAACCATACGTTTCGCAAACAGCAGCTACCGGAGTTTCGATTTCATCATATGTCGTTGGATCATTTTCATTTAATGTTTTTGGAAATTGCCAATTAGCAAAATAGGTATTATCTGGATTTTTTCCACCCACGCAATTAACCGTGGCATCAAACATAAGACCATTTGAAAAATCAATTCCTTTAGAGTGACTCTTACCATCGATCAAAGACTCTCTGGTCATAAATGTTTGTTGATTTTGGTATCTGATATTTTTACCAGTCAAGATCGTCCCATTTTCTAATTTCTGACGTCCAGTGGTAAGAATCATATTATCAGTATTAGCTAAGTTCGGATAATTAAAATTAAATTGGCTGACAAGGCAAGATGGGTAATCTTTATTTTTTATCCATTCTGGCAATTGAATATCAGTTCTTTTACTGCATTGTGTTTTTTCATCGTCAAAGGGATTCCATTTTTTACGACGTCTGTATTGACTTTCGTCAGCACAGCTTTCCCAAGTATCCACAAGCCTCCAACCGTGAAGCTGCCCTTTCAATTTCGCAATCACATCGATTTGAAAAAAATCAACTACAAATGCCCTCAGCATTTGTGGAATCAATTCCTTAATCATCGTTCCAAGATCTTCACCAGTTATAAGTGCTTGTATAATTACATTTGCTACGACTTGAGCAAATCCCTTGGAAAGATTTCCGCCTGCATTTTGTTTTTCAAGAAAAGATTTTATCGCGCTGACAGGAAATTTGTCTACAATTTTACCTACCGCCAATTCACTCATCTTGCCAACTATACCGTCATTACCTTTGCCATCAAAACCATTAACTAGTATTGAAATCGGGTTGTATTTACTGATTGCCGTGACCCCGTCGCTGTTTTCGCCAAATAAACCTTGCCCAACCGTCCCACCTTTATTTCCAACTCCTAGGATTGTTAACAATCCACCTTGGGTTGTTGCCAAATTTAACGCTCCAAATCCTGCGGCTCTATCATTTCCAGCTTTAACAGCTTCTGCAATTTGCTTAGCTTGTTTGACTTGATTAATAGATGAAGCAATCACCGCAACTGAATTCGCAAGTTTCGTCACTTTATCCTGAGGAATAGCCACCGGAGGTTGTCCTGCGCAAGGTACGCCGTCGCCCGTATTGGTACAAATGTCTTTAGATCTTGGCTTAGCTACACGTTTCGCAGCATGATCTGATACAATCTTTTGCCTTTCGTCTTCTGACATGTTCCGCCACACTTCAAGGTTCATCAACATTTTTTCTGGATGTGCGTACAATTCTTTAGCTTCATTTTGCAAACTGTCCTGCCAGTTTATCATTGCTAAGTTACAAGCCTGCCCACCTTGCGGATTGCCTACATTAAGCCGATCACAAACGGCATGATTTGCATCGATGGCAGCAGCTTTTGCCTTGGCAAATTCTAAATAATCTGCCTTCATCTTTGGAGATAACTTTTTATCTTTATTGATCTCAGCCTCAACAACACTTAAGCTTGAGGTGACCAACATATTTCGATATTTAGAATCAGCGGCAGCAATTTCGCGCTCAGCCTTGTCTAACGCAAAGAACCGCAACTCTGAATTCAATTTGTCTGATGAATCTGCTGTCGATTTAATTATTCTTTGTAGAAGAGCGTTCCCTTCGGTGTGAGCTTCAGCAATACTTCTATAAGAACCACCTGGCTTATTATCACCTAGGCTGGTCACATCCTCACCTAAAGATACTGATTTATTATAATTACCCTCATGTAAATCTATCACTTGATTGATTAATAAACTGTAACCCATCACCTCTTTTTTCTCAGACGCGAGATTTTTAACCGCTTTCCATAAATTTTCATATTCAGGAGTTCCAGGCTGATATTTCAATCCGTTCACTTCCATTGTATATAAAAATGAATGCCTAATTTCATCATCGCTCAACGGCGCATCCAAAACAGTAACTGGCTTTAAAGCACCAGCCGAAATGTACGAATAGCCCCTTTTCTCATTTTTTATAACCAGAGGCATGCGCACCTTATTGTTCGCATCTAGATCTTTTATAGCCTGGCCAACACGTACAAAAGTATCCGGATGGAGCACGATCTCTGGCCCCACTGGCGCGGAAACTGGAGGCGCATCGCCAACCGGCACGTCTGATGGTGGATGTTGCGTTAATGCCTCAATCATTTGATAGGTTGAATAAATCGTTTGTGTCAGCTGAACAATTTTTAAGACAGCCTGTGCTTCTGCACAACCTCCCGCAGAAAAAATTGTGCAAACGACATTAACAATTACTCTAAATATTGCAATTTGAAGCCTTAAATAAGCCTTTATTATTTGCGAAGGACTACGTTTGTAGAGCTTGCACGTGAACGCATTGTGCGGCTGAAAAAATACCTCTAAAACATTGCGCGAAATTAATTTTGAAAGTCCTGTCTCACCAGAAGTCCGCGTTTTTAATTTTTTTGCAAACGAAGAACTGTTACCCGCAGGATCAGCAAGCGCCACATCCATTTTAAGATCGCAACCATAAAATGCGTCACGCACACCAGGCGTTGCAGAATCTGAAGATTCAAATTTTAATTCATATTTTAAATTATATGGATTTTTAACATCTGGAATAAATTTAACTGTCTTAACTGGCACACCACACAAAGTCACACGATCACAAGGCACCCATTTGGTTTGATCTTGCAGCTGTTCAAAATCAAAAGCCCAAGACGGATTTTGCTCGCCTAATTTAGTCCATCCATTTTGTCGATTTAACCAGCCTGGTGCCAACTGCCGACTGCGATCCTTACACAACATCACTGTGCCTGGCTCAGAATGCGCACCAGGCGCCGTTCCAACCTCCATCGTCACTTCGAATTTTTGCATTACTTTCAACGGATTTGTTTTCGTCCATCTAGAAAGAACCGCATTGGATCCAGCCACCTGGCAACTATTTACGGTTAAAGCTGAATCGACAGAGTATTTTTTCTCACCATCTTGAAGATATTCAACAAACTTTGGGAAACCATATGGAAAATCCTGTTTAAAAATACCCGGTGGATTTTTAGATTTATAATTCATGCCTTCAGGGAAAACGTTTGTCACCCGTGCGTATGCTTCTGGTTGAGTTAATGCATTATCAGTCCCTTGATAAAATTTCCGAGTTATAGAACAAGTTTTTTCAGTTTTTTCTGTCGTTGACATGTCCTTATAGGTACCAGTCAGCTCAACCATAAAACCACCGTCTGGCACAGCATTGGTTGGGATTTTAAATATCCGTCCACCACCAGGGATTGTCTGCGTTGCTGTCGGCACAAATGGCCTAGGACAATAAATTTCAGTGCGTTTATCATCCTGTGATCGTCCAAAAATTGGATACACCTTGGTTTGTGACTTAAAATCTTTCAATAAATCTGGATTTACATCAGGTTTATAATTATCTACAAAACCATAACTTGTGATAATTTTATCGGTCGGCACACCAGTCAAACAAACATCTTCAGAACTGCCAATAAAATCATGATAAACATTTGTTAACTGCGCCAACGCACCCTTGAGCAACAAATGATTTTGTAAGACTGGTAACCCGTCCTCACGAAAAATTGGAGATGTCGGTTTGTCTTTGCCTAATGGACCTCTATACAACCCCATCGGGATCGATTTTGTTTTTTCCATTTCAATCGCATAAATTTCTTTAACCAATGACGGCTTAATACGCCCCTCTTTTAAAGCCTGTTTGTCATCACGAGTGGAATATAGTTTCAACTCACCATTAGACCCGATAGCAAGCGGAGCATAGGTCATCGATTTATCTGGCACTAGTATATCAACCTGACGCTCTAATTCGGCCACGCATTTCATCTGAGTAGAATCTAATACGTTATACATCTTACTGGTATTATGAAAATAGGTAACAACGGCACTTGATATCACCACCGTCAAACCAAGACTAATCAATCCTTCTAAAAGCGTAAAGCCATGCGAACTCTTTAATGGCATAAAGCATTTAGAATTGGTACGCCCTAAATTATTGAAAATAGATTTCATAAGATCCCCCGACCATATAGATACATAATATCATACAATTTAAAACATCTCATGAAAAGCAGTTGATTTCGATCAGGACCAATATAAACAATTTGAGATTATATTATTGTTTCACATTGAGATAAATCATATCATATCACAGCACTTATGTCCTGAACTCAGCACAAGATACAAACTAGACCCAATATTATTGTTAACAACCAAGGTATCTATTGTGTATGATTTAATCTCATTCTGAGAAACGCTTTGCTAAGGAATTCCTATATGATGAAAAACCGAAAAATACTAAATTTATTTATTGAACCCAAAGAACAAACAAAAACTGTTTTGCATGTGTTTTTCTGGGGAACATTAGTTTGCGGATCTAATTTTTATGCCGGCACGCTTATTATGGATCAGATCGATATTATTTTAAAACAAATCCCTGATCCCAGCGCGCAATTGCAAATCAATCATTATGTCTCTTTGGCCGTCAGCTACAGCCTGGCTTTAAATATGTTTTTTGTTATCATCGCTGCTTTGATTGTTTTGATCTGGGGTCATCGTTTTTTCGGTGCACAATTTAAGATGGTCACAGTCATTAAAGAACAATTTTTAAAAGGTGATTTTTCGCAGCCCGTACAAATTCGTAAAAACGATTACCTACACGATCTCAAAGATGCCCTTGAAGAGCTTCGCTTGAAACTCAAAGGCAAGTAACTGACCAGCCACTCACGATGGACGCGAAAAAAACGGCGTAATTTGTGGCGCCTCAGAGGCCCCGCCACCTGCGGCTCTTGGATAATCAATACGTTGATGATAGATTCCCAATAATATTTTGGTAAACGCAGCCTCTACTCGTGACAGATCTTTCAATGTTAAGCTGCACTCGTCCAATTGGCCTTCCATAAATTTTCTTTGAATAATATTGCGTACAATATTCTGCAATCGCACCGGTGTTGGTTCATCCAAAGAACGTCCTGCGGCCTCGATACTGTCAGCCAACATACACAAGGCGGCTTCGCGAAATTGTGGTTTTGGTCCTGGATAACGAAAATCTTCTTCGGAAATATCGCAAGTTTCCTGATCTTTTCCATCCATTGCTTTATTGTAAAAATATGAAATCAAGGTTGTCCCATGATGCTGAATGATACCATCAATGATGGGCTTGCCAAGCTTGTAGGCCATACCAAGCTCAACACCATCTTTAACATGTGCAATCAACAGGGTTTTGCTCATGTAAGCTGAAATGTGATCATGTGGATTGGATCCAGGTTTTTGATTTTCAATAAAATAATTTGCATGCGCAATTTTACCAATATCATGATAATAACTCATGACCTTTGCCAGCAATGGATTGGCACCGATCTCTTCAGCCGCAGCCTCAACCATACTGCCAACAAGCATCGAATGATGATAAGTTCCCGGCGCTTTCACAATCATCTCTTTCAACAAAGGATGATTTAAATTTGATAATTCTAATAATTTAATATCAGTCGTGTAATTAAATGCAGATTCAATAAACGGCACCAACATCATCGCCACCATAGACGAAAAAATTCCCGATAAAAATCCAGCCGGCACACAATAAGCAATGATCCGCATCAAATCTTGATTGTCAGGCATTGTCACAACCAACAACAAACCAATCATCAGAGCATTAACCAATCCCGTGCGCACCCCTGCCCAGTAAATGTCATTGCGTTTTTTACAACCATAAACACCACGAGCTGCAGCAATACCACTGGCGAAAGTAACCACCATATATGCGAAATTCATTTCAGTCATCAAACCCACTGCGACTGATAAAAAAGTAGTAAACAACCACACGACCTCACCGGATTGAATCAATAAACCGACCATCATCGGCGCTGCCGCCACCGGCATTGCGTAAAGAAAAAATTGTGGTGGCCACATGGAACCAAATCTCGATAGAAAAGCAGTTTCAGTTAAAAATAAAAATCCTTTAGCAACAATAATGGTAACCAACGAAACAAAGCCCATCACCAATAAATCATTATTTCCAACTACGACTTTGTTTAATGAAAAACGTCTGACATATTGAAAAAAGACAATGATAATAGACAAAAATAAAAATGAGATTGCTAATACTAAAACTTCTTGCCGACGATCCGACCGCATCAAATCAATATGCTTAAGCAAAGACAAATGATAAGGCTGCATCAATGTGCCCTCAGGCAGAATTGTCTGATTCTTACGGATCGAAATCGTAATTGGTAAAATCGAATCTCGAGCACCTTGCCGACGTGTCGCCATCTCTTGTTTATTTAAAGTTAAATTTGGATAAATTAAATACCGTGAAAAATCTAATAAATACTGAATGTCTTTTTCTGAAGATCTTTCTAAACCGCTTTTATATTTTAGAATAAAACTTTCTTTATTGGCGACATCTAGCACGCTGTCTCGTTTGACGCTGAACTCTTTACCTTTATTGTTTTTTGCAACTGTTCTGGCTAAAACAACCGTTTGATGGCTGGGAATGGCTTTGTCGACATTTTCAATCAATTGTGATTGATACCAAATTTCTAAATTGTGAATGACGATATTTTCAAGTCTTGCCGAAAAATGATTTCGCACCAACCACTCGAATAAATAATCAGGAATCTGTTCACCCAATTCTTTTTCAAACTGACCTTTGTGAATAAAAAAATCTTTAACCTGCTCTTCATAAGCCGAGGCCGAATGTGCCCAATGTGTTGCTTTGAACTCAGCACGCATCAAACGAAAAGAGCGATAAATGGCCCCAGAAGAGCGTTCAAAAACTGACGGATCATAATCCAAAATTATTGGCACTGCCATTTCAGCTTTGAGTCGTTTTTCTTCTGTGGTGATATCATCGACCATTTCAAAACTATAGGGTGAGGAAAAATCATATTTGACGACCTCACCGATTTGAAAATTTACTGAAGAATGAATTTCAAAGGTGATCGCTATGGCCAAAATTACAGAAAAGCAAAAAATCAGCAGCAATTTCTGCACATTGATTTTTTGGTTTATAGCAAAAAACCATCTTGCAAAAAATGTTTTTTCTAAACCTAAATGTTTTGCCCAATCCAAAAACTTGTGACTATGATCTTCATAGTTCACTCGTTTATGTTGTGGGCCTTGGTGGTTCGACTTCATGCAATATCTCTTCGGATGGCTTACATTAAAACATTTGTTTTTTCTTTAAGCTAGACTCTTATTCAGCCATTGGTCTGTTTTGTTTTTATTGAGATGATTTCTAGCTAGCAGGCTCTTGAAAAACTCTTCCGACTGTTCTTCTCGGTCTATTTTTGACTGATCTTCGTTGCTCAGATTCAATTTAGGCCCTGCTAAATCTCATCTTCGCGCCTCGATCAGTCAAAAAATCTCTTTGCCGCCCAACCAAAATAGTTTTTCAAAAACCTGCTAGCCAGCCAGACCTTGGTCAGGGTATTTTGTTTTCATGAACAAGAACAAACCTGCAAATAAATCCGTAGAAAACTCTTTCAAAGAACTGGTCGATGTCGTCGCCAAACTGCGAGGACCAAACGGTTGTCCTTGGGACAAAGAACAAAACCAAAAATCATTGGTTAAATACATTCTCGAAGAGGCCTTCGAAGTCGCCGAAGCCATCGAGTCTGAATCTCAATCTGAAATTTGTGAAGAGTTGGGAGATTACCTTTTTCAAGTCGTGCTGCAGGCTCAGATTGCGCAAGAATCTGGGAACTTTCATTTGTCTGATGTCATTGAATCGATCACAACAAAAATGATTCGTCGGCATCCCCATGTTTTTGCTGACACTCAGGTCTCAGATACTGAAGAAGTGAAAAAAAATTGGGAAATTATCAAAGCCAATGAAAAAGCACAAAAGTCACAAGACAAACAGGGCACTCAATTATTCAGCTATCCAAAAAATTTACCGGCATTAATGGCAGCCTCTAAAATTGGCCACAAAACCGCTGGCTATGCCTTTGATTGGCACACACCAGAACAGGTCCTAGCCAAGGTCCACGAAGAAATTTCTGAATTAAACGAAGCCCTTGAGCACACAGACATCACTCACATTGAACACGAAATTGGCGACGTATTATTTTCCGTCGCACAATTAGCCAGACATCTCAAACTGGATCCTGAACACAGTTTACGCGAAGCCAACCGTCGTTTTCAAAATCGTTTTGAACATGTTTTGAAAACCGCCGAGAATGAAATGAATATTCAAGGCAAAGAGCAATTCGCCAAACTGCCAGATGAAACCAAAGAAAAACTGTGGAATGCAGCAAAACAAAATTTAAAAAAATCTGAGAGCAAGAAATAGCAATCTCTCATAATCTATTTAGGCCCCGCCATAACTCAGTGAATTTTTAAAACTTTTTATGCAAAGTTATTTTGCATGGCTGATTGCTTTTATTTGAGATTCGTTGCGATATTTAAAATTATTATGCCGTGAGCAAAGCACGGTAGCATTTTTGAGTTCGTTATTTCCACCGGCCCACCGACTGTGTATGTGATCGACTTGTAAAAACCAAGTACTACCACATAATTTATCTGACTTTAGGTCACGATATTGACAAGACAAATGACGAGATAAAATTTCCTTTTTGATTCCGATAGGGAATCCTTTTGTGATTTCAGTGTTCTTCTTGATAGGCAATGAAGCCAATTCCGCCGCGGCAGCTGAGAACAAGGATGTCGCAGTAGATAACTCAGCTTTTTCAGTTACAATTTGAACTGCTGCATCTTTTAACAAAGGTGTCCCGTCAATTAACGCAACTGATTTCGTTACAACTTCCGCTACGAAGAAAATCGTAGATGATTTTGTAGATGAATCCTTAGATAAGGCAGTACGTGATTCGTTAGATGGATTCGAAAATTGTCCTGCTTCAGACTCTTTAGATATTTCTGTAAAAGGTTTTTCTGATGATGAACTTGGTGATTTTGCTGATTCCGCAGCGAATGATGCTTCAGGATTTCCATCCAGTTTTACATCCAGTTTTACATCCAGTTTTTTATCAAAATTTCTATTAATTTTTACATTTAGCTTACTACTATTCTTTGTTTCATTCTTTGTTTCATTCTTTGTTTCATTCTTTGTTTCATTCTTT
>CAZMVK010000099.1:3323-13378 GCA_964569545.1 uncultured Bdellovibrio sp. | reverse complement strand
CAATATGGTCTTAGACAATTTCGGCATGAGTAAATTAAATATTATCGTAGAGGAATCTGTCATCGGCTGGCAACAAGCACCAACAATGAGCTTCGACGAAAACAAAGGCCTTACCATTCAACGCAACCAAGGACCATACCGAATGGTTATCGTCGAATTTGCCGATTTTCTTTGTCCACATTGTCGAGTCGCCTACCCAACACTTGAAGCCTTTGCACAAGGACACCCAGATGTTAAATTAATCTTCAAACCTTTTCCTTTGGATGGAAAATGCAATAAAGATTTAAAACAACAAGGTGATGGCTTGCGCTGCCAGCTTGCCGCAAGCGTTTTCTGTGCTGAACAAATGGGACAAAAAGGATGGGCCGCACACCATTGGATTTTTGATCGTCAAGAATCTATTCACAGCAAAAGTTTTGATTGGATTCGAGATCAACTCAGCCAAGAATTAAAAATAGACAGCAAAGAGTTGCAAAAATGCGTAGATTCAGACCCTATCAATGAACTTATCGCGGCCACAAGTAAAGAAGGATTCACCGCTAAAATTCCGGGAACTCCAGCCATTTTCGTCAATGGCAAAAATCTTGACCGCGGTTACTTCTTGCCAGTATTACAAGAGGTTTACAATAAGATTTCAAATTAAAAATGTCGAAACACCCAGCTTACAAACTCCTGAAACAATTCATCAACAACTGTTACTGCTGTAATAAAAAGACCTCGCTGAACATCAAGAAAAAAACCAACAGCAGCAATCACTATTAAACTATAGATTGCTGCGCGCACCACAAATACAGTAGACCTAACATCAACCATACGCACATCACGCTGAACTTCTTCGACCTTTTTTAATACGAACTGCAGCTCACTCAAATGATTAATAAACTTTTCATTGAGCTCACGTTGTTTTGCCATGGTTAACATGTGCGCCCCTGGAAAACTCCGCTTCACTCTGACCGCATTGACCAAATCGATGGAATGCAAAATGTATCTTTCGACACGCTCACGTAAATTGGGATATTCAAAGTCTGTAGCTAGAAATTTTCTAAGCTCTTTAACAGCCTTTTCATAATTTTCTTCAAGCACAAAAGTTAAAACGTTATAACGTAATGTATCCGCCTTGCCGAGATCATCTCGGTTCATTTTAAAATCAGTCATATTGCTATCGCGTTTTTCTGCACCCATACGACTACTTATCGGCCATCTCGAGATAATTCTAAAACCACAGCTCTGCCAGATTTAAGTCTAGGTTTTGATGATATCATTTGGTTTTTTGACTTTGGTCTACTTTGCTTGTGATAATAATAGTGAGAGCTAGAATGGCTCTTTGCTTGTTTATTCAAGCCTCATACTAGGAGTCAGAAAAATGGAAAATGGATCTTTCCAGAAATTGACCTTAAATTCATTAGACAGACCTTCCATCGAAGAAAACATCGAAGAGACGTTGATGGCACACAAGTCTGCTTTACAGAAAAAACAGGCATCGCAATTTGAAGTCATGAATTTCAAAACAATCCCAGCAGACATTCGCAAAACAAGCACTGTCGACGCCTTGATCTCTCAAAACGAAGACCTCATGGCTAGATTAAAAGTCACTCTTTTACGTCTCTCCGCCATTGAAGACGAGAACAGCGCGCTGAACAGCGAAATCAGTGAGCTGAAAAAAAGCTTCTCAACTCAATCCGACCTGATGATGATCTGGAAGGAAAAAGAAAAAAATTGGAAAGAAAAAAACAACCAGTTAGAAAAAGAAATCAAAGTATTTCACGAACGTTTTCCCGACTTTCAAAAAATGGAAAGTCAGATTGAACGATACAAAAAATATCAAGATCGAGTCAAATCAACGATCAAACCTTATCTTCAACAACTCAAAGATTATGCGCACTCTTTGCATTTGCAAATACAATCTTTGAACCAAGATTTAGATCAAAAAGACAGTGAAATATCAAAATTAAAATTGCAAATCGAAACTCTCAAAGACGAATCCAGCCATCGTGAGCAATTTTACACAATGACACAGAACGAATTGGTCAGCTCTTTTGAAAAAGATCGCGATCAACTGCAACATGAAATTAAAAATTTACAAGAGATCAGTAATGTCCTTGAGCTGAAGGCGCAGAAACTAGATCGCGCTATTGAAAGACAAGACGAGCTAGAGAATCTAGTCATCTCACTTCGTCGTTCAAAAGAAGAAAGCATTGCTTCTAATCAAAATGAACTGGAAAATCTACGCGAATCACAACGTGAATTAAAATCTGAGAATAATGAATTGCGAATGCTCAGCCAAGATCTTCGCCAGCAACTTTCAAACCTGCAGCAAGAAAGCCATGAAATAAACAATCGTCGTGATGCTCTTGATGAGCAAGTAACAAACCTCAGATATATGTGGGGACAAAAATGCGAAGAGAATGAGAAACTAAAAATTTCACTTTCTTCACTAGAAAAATTAAATGCCGAACTGAGCACTCAACTCAATCAGATACGCCAGCAAAACAAATCTGTTACTGGCGGCATATAAAACTCTGCATTGCCTGAAGCTCGTCTTCATGCAATTGCAGATGACTGAGCTCCATGTTTTGGAAAACTCGACGAAATTCTGGACTGACGCCAACAACTTTTAAGCCATTTGGGCAACTCTGAGACAAGGTCTTCACAGTCTCAAAAAAAGCATTCAAACCAGTCGAGCCAACAAAAGATGCATCGACCATGTTGAAAATAACCTGCTTGTTTTTTAAATGTTTCAAACAGACATCACGAAAAGGCTGCGTATTTTCAATTTCTAAAATTCCCTGAATAGTCACAATTGAAACATCACCCTGATTTCTAATTTTTGCTTCCATGCCGAGACCTCCACCCTTAGCTGATCGGCGTGTTTGCTAAATACTAAAGATCGACTTTCATCGAAAAAAAAGCCTGACTTAGGTCGACACCCTGACTACTATTGAATTTCTAATATTAATGTGAACAAACGGACTGTTCACCATACTTAACTGCATACCTAACTACGGAGAGTAAATAGGACATGAGCTCACCAGACAATAAACCATCGACAACCACCAAGCCTGCCGCCAGCCCTGCGAAATCAAACAACAAAGAAAAAAAGAAAAAAGGTTTTAATTGGGAGATCATAAAATCCCCAATATTTCTTGGTCTGGTGGTCACCTTTGTCTTCTTGTTTATTGCCAACAATTATTATTCATTGAGGTCGCAACAAGAAGGCACTCGTCAACAAGAGTCCCAGGTTAAACAATTATTATTTCAAGCCATTGAATGGCTAGATCAAAAAAGTCTGGACGGAAAATTCATCATCCGTGGGCCAGAAAAACCAGCCGAACAGGTTGCACTTTTAACGATCGATGATCGCTCCATTGAAGAAATTGGCAGATGGCCATGGAGTCGAGAAAAAATCGCCCACGTCATTAGTGAGATGACAAAATATGGAGCAACAAGCATTGGCTTCGATATTGTTTTCTCAGAAGCACAAGACAACGCAGCTCTCAACAGCCTCAATCGCATCCAATCACAAGCCGGAGACACTCTCCCCGCGCACATCAAAACTTTATTTGAAACTGAGCGCAGCAAAAATGATCCAGATTTAATTTTGGCTCAAGTTCTCAGTCAGAATAAAGACAAACTAGTGATGGGATCTTTCAATGAAGACTCTGACGATACTAATTTAAAACCTTATCAAGATTATTGTCGCAACGAGGCTTTTAAGCGCGCCAATGCAGATAAACTTGTCAAACTGAATGCCACCTTTATAGTTAACGACGAGGCCGATCCTTTTGTTGAAATTGAATTTGATCAAATATTCAATCCACTTTTTCAAGCATTAGAAAGAGCGCAAACGGAAAAAGCTTTAAAAGAAATCTTTCACAAAACAAATGCTCAACAATTAAATGAGTATGAGCAAAGACAACTAAGTTATCTTGTTCAAACTGAAGACATGAAGTTTTGTGACCGCTGGCTGACCAAAGACGACCCATGGGTGCAAGACCTAAAAGATCAGTACTTAAATATTTTCAAAAAATCTCCACTGCTCGCCAACTTGCCATTCGAACAGGCCTTAGAAAAATTCAAAATTTCAACCAAACATATGCCAATCGTACAGCACCAAAGATGGACGATCAATACTGACAAAATTCAAGATGCCGTTGATTACACTGGAAGCTTTAATGCCGAACAAGATGCCGATGGAACCATCCGTCGCAGTTCTTTATTTTTCCGCACTGGCAATCGCATAGGCTCAAGCTTTATTCCATCCATTGCTCTGGAGACATATTTGATTGCAACCGGCTATCGTGCAGATATTGAAATCAATCAAGATCCAAAAAATCCACAACAAAAAATTATTAGCAAATTCAATATCGTCAACCCACAAAAAGACCCAGAATAACTGATCTCACAAGTCCCAGTCGACAGCCTTGGCCGTATGCCAATCAATTATGCTGGTGGAAAAAATATGTATGCATTTCTGCCCGCAAAAGAACTTTTCAACGGCAAAGAAACCGCATTGATTTCTCAGGCCGAATTCAACCCTGCAACTAAAAAATGGAATCAAAAAGAATTTGAAGTTAAAAAAGCAGATTTCATCAAAGGCAAGGCCTTTATCTTTGGAGCGACAGCCATTGGCGTTTACGATTTGCGCGTCACTCCCTTTGAAAAAAACTACCCAGGACCTGAAACCCACGTCAGCGCTCTGGGAAATTTATTTTTAAAAAACTTTTTAAAACAATACCCTAAAGAGCACTTATACATGATGTGGGCGCTATTTTTATTTGGCGCGCTGTTATCAATTGCCATCTCGCAAACCACTGCGATCCCCGGTTTTGCGGTTACATTTCTTTCGATATTTGGAGTTTTTGCTGCCGATCAATATTTTTTCCAACACGGGTACTTAGTATCCATGACTATCCCTGGGGTATTGATTGCTTTGCTTTATGTCTTTTTGTTTTTCTACAAATATTTAACAGAAGAACGAAAAAAGAAATACTTGCGCAGCACTTTTTCAAAATACGTTTCACCGGCCATCGTCGATGAGATTTTAAAAGATCCAGAAAATATCGAGCTGGGTGGTAAAAAAATACGTATGTCTGTTTTCTTTTCTGACGTACGTGGCTTCACCACAATTTCTGAAAAGCTTGATCCCCAGGCCTTGTCTGATGTCTTAAATCGCTACCTTACCCCAATGACTCAGATCGTATTTGCCAACAAAGGAACTTTGGACAAATACATGGGTGATGCCGTCATGGCATTCTTCGGAGCTCCTATTTTCTTTCCTGACCACGCTGCTCACGCTTGCCGCTGTGCGCTTGCCAGCATTCGTAAACTGAAAGAAATTCAGATTGAATTTGCAGCACAGGGATTGCCTCACATTGACATAGGAATAGGCATCAATTCAGCTGACATGAGTGTCGGCAACATGGGTTCTGACATCGTACGCAGTTACACCGTTATGGGTGATGCTGTGAATTTAGGCTCTCGCCTTGAGGGCATTAATAAAGAATATGGCACTCGCATTATTATTTCTCAGTTCACATATGAAGATGTGAAAAATGACTTTGCTTGTCGTGAGATTGACTGGGTTCGCGTGAAAGGTAAACTTGAGCCTGTTCGTATTTTTGAATTGATTAGCGAGGGCAAAGCCGAAGAAAAAACGGCTCAGATGGTTTCATTTTTTCAAGCTGGATTTAATTTGTACCATGAAAAGAAATTCAGCGAAGCACTGGAGCAGTTTAACAAAGCTCTAGAGATCAACAGTGAAGACCCACCTGCAAAGATTTACGTTGAAAGATGCGAAGACTATATAAAAGAACCACCTCCAGAAAATTGGGATGGCGTATTCACGATGAAGACTAAGTAAGTTATTGGCCTTAGCAAGGAGTTCGTCCTGTTTTATTTTTCACGTCTCATTATTTTAGCAGCCACGCTCAGCTTTCATCAGCTTGCGTGGTCTGCCAATGAGCAACTTGCAAAAATTCAAGGCGTTCTGGTTCAGGCTGACTCGATGGTACGTGACAGCGATCAACAAACTGTCGATCTCGAAGGCCACGTCCAAGTTATCTACCAAAACCAACATATCTCCTGCGATTCCGCCCGTATCAATCTGCGAGCCAAAACGATAGATGCCAAAGGCCATGCCCTGGCAACAACGCCAACTGCCACCATCGCCGGCTCTCGCATCTTAATGGATTACGAAAGCAACACCGGTTTGATTTTAGATGGTTATGTTAAATCAGGGCCGGTGCTATTTGAAGGCTCGCAAATTCAAAAACTAAATGACACTGAATACATCACCGAAGATGCTCGTTATACAACTTGCACAACATGTCCTGAAACATGGAGTTTTTCTGGCTCACGCATCCGTGCCCAGCTAGGCGGCTATGCCTACATCCAAAATTCTGTAATGAGAATTACAAACATTCCAGTATTCTGGATGCCCTACATGATTGTGCCGCTAAAAAGTGATCGCCAATCCGGATTGCTCACTCCTGGATTTGAAAGTTCCAGCAGTGGTGGGGTTGCCATTTCCGAGAGTTTTTTCTGGGCAATGTCACGCAACCAGGACTCAACTTGGACATTTAAAAACTATCAAAATCGTGGACAAAAAGGGCTGTTAAATTATCGTTATGTCCTTAATAACAACTCTAAAGGTGAATTCAATTATTCATTCCTACGCGACAAAGCTTTTGCCAAAGTCGATCGTTTAAATAATTTTCGCCCCAATGCTTCTCAAGGCGATCCTTTAGATCGATGGTTTCTCCACTATCGACATTATTATGAATTACCTGATGGCTACGTTCATCGCGCCTATTTAAACAACGCAAGTGACTTACAGTATCCTCAGGACTTCCCTTTTGAAACCGGAATCTATCGCGAGTCTGCGATGGAAAACAGAACCTCGTTAACTAAAAACACTGACAGTATGCATACGAGCGTCCAAGTAGATTATAACAAGAACATGATGCAATCCAACCCATTGGCAGATAATGAGAATGCAGTTCATCGTTTACCAGAAATACGAATATCACAAATCGACACACGCATTGGCACATCTGATTTTCTTTTTTCCTACGACTTTGATTATGTGAATTTTGTCAGATCAGGGCTTGCCTATGACAATTTAAATTCAGGACTGGATATAACTCCCAACAAAAAAAATGATCGTTTCGTACAAGGCACGGGTTCTTCACCATCTTGCTCAGCAAAAGATTGGGAAAAAGACCCACAGTGCCACAAAGCCGATGATGCCACTTTTGATGATGGCAAAGATCTTATCCGTACTGGCCAACGTTTTGATTTTAAACCAACAATTTATCGCCCAATTAAATTTCAAAATTTAGAACTTTTGCCAAAATTATCGTACCGCGAACTTAAATATACTTTCCCAACGGGACCAATCTCCCACGATGATCGTCGTTATATTGAAACTGATCTCTCTGCAAAGACATCATACAGTAAAATCTACGGAGATTTTAGCTCGCTACAAAGTGAGCGTATCAAACACGAAATTCAACCCGAAGTTTCATTCACCACAATTCCTTGGATGGAAAATCCTCACAGTGCATTTTTTGGCCGCGAACGCGACCGAGAAACACCACTGTTCACACAAGATAGCATTACTGATGCTGATCTCAATGGAACAGCCGGGATGCAATATGATTATTACGACCGAGTCTACGATAAAAAATTTATCACATTCGCTTTTACCAACAAATTGACTCGCAAAATATGGACGGAAGGTGCTCCAACTTATCAACAGTTCGTAACCTGGAAAATTTCTCAATCTTATGATGTCTACGTTGCAGAAAAAAACCCTTACGGTCAGCCACTCTCAGACTTACTATCAACTTTAAATATTAATTTAGATTTGATTGATATCAATCAAACAGCTCACTTTTTCCCTTATCAAAGAGTGACCAACACATCTTCTCGTGTTCGCCTAAAAACAAAATATGGCGATTACCTGCAAGTGACTCACAATCTAGATTACAAAGTCACACCAGGACAAGAAGTCGATATTTCCAAGCGCAACGAAGATTATATCTACGCGATTAAAAAAAGATTCAGTTGGCTGGATATCATTGGACGATTCAATATGAAGCGCAGGATAGAAGACTCAAAATTTTATCTGAATTACTGGGGTTATGGGGCCCAACTGCGAGTTCCTGGCAATTGTTTACAATTAGCTTTCACCAATTATAAAATATCTTCTGGGGATACAAATTTTTCAATCAGCGCTAATTTTATCTGGGATGGCGTACAAAAACCATTCGATATGGAAAGCCTACTGGAAATGCTCTAAGAGCATTTCCTAATTCCACAAAAAAATCTCTTGTGGCAGGAAGCTGATTGAAAAAATCTACATTTAAAATTCTGCGGCCAACCAACGGACTTCGGCACCCTCTAATTGATTTTTCGGAGTGGATTTAAGCTGCAACCAAAATGCAGATGGTCGATTGTCAGCATAATCAACAGCATCTTTTTTTGCAACCATCGTGTACCCAACAGCAATCCCCGCGTACAAGCCTAAAGAAGCACCACGAGCCACGTTGTTGAGCTTGTCATTAGGGTTTTCCGTCCAAGCCAAAGTCACCAAACCTACCCCAGCCCCAAGCAAGGTACCGTAGGCACAGGTCTTTAAAAACTTAGACATTGCCTCACCAGCAAAACACTGAGCTCCAAGCGACATCACCAACATGAAAACAATTGCTCGTATCGACATATTCACCCCACATTTTGCACCTATCTTAAAACCCGTGATGGGTTCGCTACTCTGTCAAATCGCAAGAACCTCAACTGAATGAGTTTTTAGGATAGGCTCTTAATCGTAACTGTTGCGTTCTAAGACATCAACCGAAAATGGAATCAAAAATGAGGACCTGATCAGCCTTATCCACCACCGCCAAATGAAAGCAGACCGACAGGTTTTTACTGGAAAAACTCTCGATCACCTTTTGCAAACGTCCTTTTTGTTTCCAAGACAAACGGTGAGGTAAAAAATCCGTACTGTGCAAACTCTTAACCTCGACCATCACATAACGATTCTCGGGGCTCAACAAAAGCAAATCAACTTCGGCAAAAGTTGTCTTCCATCTGCGGCGAAGCAATTTGTATTTATTTTTTTGATAATATTTTAAAACCAATTCTTCACAACGTAGACCGCGTAATGAATTCCTTAACCCCGGAGAAACTTTCCCGATGAATCGACTGGCGGGGGCCCCACTTCTCGATCGCTTTTTTATGAGTTGCACTGGCATAGCCTTTGTGTTTTTCAAATTCATATTGTGGGTATTTCTCTCCAAGCTCTTTCATCAAACGATCACGAGTTACTTTGGCTACGATAGATGCCGCAGAAATCGGAGAACAACGCAAATCACCTTTAACAATTGTTGTTTGCAACTCGCTCAATCCTGGAATTTTCATATTTCCATCAACTAAAATATGCCCAGGCCTTGTTCCCATTTTTTTCGCCAAATTTTCAATTGCTCTTTTCATCGCAAGCAATGAGGCCTGCAAAATATTGATTTGATCGATCTCTTCAACACTTGCAGAACCAATTCCATACCAATGCTCAGCTAACAACAATGGGAACAACTCTTCTCTTCGCTTTTCGGAAAGCAGTTTTGAATCAGTCAGCAGATGCACACCCGCATCAGACTTTAAACACACAGCTGCAGCATAAACAGGCCCCGCGAGGCAACCCCGTCCAACCTCATCAACACCAACAACAGGGGCCGGAGAAAAAATGGTCCAATCAACCTTTTCTAATTTTTTTTCTTTAGATTTTTTATCAGTCATTTTATTTTTTAAATTTGCACGATCAGTCATTCAAAACTCCAGCGTAAAATAATCTTCATTGACGCTGCCATAATCTTTATCTGTTTACACTTAGAACTCATCTCAAAAACACCTCTTGCTGCAAATAGCTAAATTGATTTTACTCCTCGTTACTCCTCTGCAGCCTAACCCAGCTAGGCTTTCTCGTCGCGCCTCGATTAAAATCAATTTAGCTATTTTCGCTGGGAATGTATTTATGAGATGAGTGCTAGTTTTTT
>CAZMVK010000099.1:0-3313 GCA_964569545.1 uncultured Bdellovibrio sp. | reverse complement strand
AAAAAATCTAAGGTGTGTCCACACTTGTTCGAGTGTCGCGAGAGTCTCATCAGAAAAAAAAAGCCGAATCACTTCCATGATTCGGCTTTTAAAATTTAAATTTAACTTAAAATTACGCTTCAGCTGTAGCTGATGCCGCAGATTGAGGGGCTACCAACTCAGAGTTGATTTTAGCAGCTTTACCTTCAAGACCTCTTAGGTAATAAAGTTTTGCGCGACGTACGCGGCCAATAGTCAAAACTTCAACTTTTTCTACAGATGGGCAAACAAATGGAAATGTTCTTTCAACACCAATGCCAGCTGAAACTTTACGTACAGTAAATGAACGAGAAGAACCTGCACCTTGAAGCTTTGTCACAATACCTTTGAAAACCTGAACGCGCTCTTTTTCACCCTCTTTAACTTTAACAAACACATTTACTGAGTCGCCAGCTTTAAATTGAGAGATCTGAGTGTTTTTCTTACCCGTAGTTACACGACGAACCAAGTTCGTTTCAACCGCAGTACTAGTGGTTACTTTTTTCATTTTCTTAGGAGCTTTTGTTGTTTTAGCCATATTTTCCTACTTCCATCCGTGTTCAAAAATCTAATCATTACCAAAATATTTGAAAGGATCTACCATGGTCCCATCACCCGGTCAAGATAGATACTTACAGCAGAACGAACACTTAAATGACGATAATCATTTGGCGGAGCCCCGCGAATGCTCTCTAAAACACCATCACAAGACTGCATAAACTCCTCGGTCATGCCAAAGCCAGTTCCAAATAGCAATAAACAGGGTTTAGCGTCGTCCTTCCTGATCTCAGCACGCAACTCAGGCACTGAAAAAAATTTGGTCCCAGGAACCGGCCTAGCGTGAGTAGCTACAGTTAAAAAATCTTCTCCCCAATACTCTTTCAAGCTGGCTTTAACGGATTCAAGACTTGATGCTGTACGAACATTTTGTAAAGCTGTGCGGCGAAAAGGATTGAATTTTGCCCCTTGCCCTACTCGCCAGTGATCTAAAATCCTGTCTACAAACATCAACTGTTCTTGCATCGGATGAATAATATAATATCTCTCAACCCCATAGACTGTAGCCGCACGAGCAATATCATGCACATCAAAATTGGTTACATTTGTAGCAACTATCTTTTTTTCACGATCCAAAATTGGATGATGCACCAAACCCAGTATCAACCGAGGAACTTTTTCATTCATGACAACAAATCTCCAAACCACTCATTCAAGACCATTTCATTCAAACCCACTAAACCTAAACTTTCTTTTTCTGCATTCGATAGCTGAAGCCAAAAGTCGGCATAAGCCTTTTTCTCAACTCTGCTTAACCTATCCGCAGATAATAAATCTGGCCTTTTTTTCAAAGTTACAAAAAAAGACACCTTCTCTCGCCATTTTTCAATTTTATCATGATTACCCGACAGCAAAATCTCTGGCACAGACTGATCCACAAAATCACGTGGGCGAGTAAAAACAGGAGCCTCTAGCCTGCCCTTCATTTGCAAAGAAAAGCTATCAACCTCGACCGACTGACTGTTCCCCAAAACCCCAGGCAACTGCCGAACCACAGAATCAACAAGCACCGCTGCCGCCAACTCCCCGCCTGATAAAACATAATCACCAATCGAAATTTCTTCATCAACAAAGCTATTAATCACACGCTGATCCAACCCAGAATAACGGCCACAGATCAATACCAAATGTTTTTTCTCTTTCAATTGATCAATTTTTTTTACATCCAATGTCTGCCCTTGAGGCGAGAGAAAAACAACCCAAGGTTTTTTACTTCCAGAAACACTTTCTGAACCACTGCCTGAATTCACTGCGGACACAATCTCTTCAATCGCTTTGGCCCAAGGCTCAGCCAGCATAACCATACCATCACCCCCACCAAAAGGACGATCATCAACGGTGCGATGAATGTCGTTTGTGAAAGTTCTTGGATTGTGAAATTTAAGCTCGAAAATACCTTTTTTATAAGCCTGCCCGATCACGCCATTTTGAATAACAGCCTCGATAATCGGAGAAAATAAGGTAACAATATCAAAAATCATTTCTTATTTACCAGCAGCAATCCTTCGGGCAAAGACATCAGAATTTTTTTATTTTCAAAACTAATTTCAAGAATAAAGTCAGCAACAAAAGGGATCTCAACTTCACCATATTCTTCACTCTTAATCTGTAATAAATCCTGAGCTCCGTTGCTAGAAAAAGCGTGAATAGCACCGATCAGAACACCTTGATCATAAACCGTAAAATCTTGAATTTCGGAAAGAAAAATAGTTTCACCTGCATCTGAAATAAATAAATTTTTCGGCAACAGAAAGAGTGCATTTTTCCAGCTCTCCGCCTGCGTTCGATCCGTAATTTTTGGCGTTTTCACAATCAAACCATCACGGTGTTTTTTGAGTTTATCCACCTCGAAGTACTGTGGCTCCTCACCTTCTGCCTTTATCAATGCGAATTCTTTAACTTCGTCCAACCAGCTGGTGTCTTTAGAAAAAATGATAACATAAAGCTCACCCTTTAATGAGTGCGCATCTTTGACCTTACCAACAGATTTTAAATCACCATAATCACTTTTTGCGTAACTTCTTTTAGTCATGTCGGCCTTAATACATCAGTTTTATTAAGCTTCGAAGTAAATAATTAACAGGCTTGGGAAAAACCACCCAAAAGAGGTCTAAAGGAATTTTTTATTGCCAAACAAACGACAACAAAAGCTCTCTCCAATGAGTTATTAAGGAGGCCTAGCTGGGCTTATCTGCCGAGAAGAAACGAAGAGAAAAATAATCTTTTGCAGTAAAAGGATTTTTGAGATGATAGATTTTAAAAAATAAAAAGCCGAATCACTTTCATGATTCGGCTTTTATAATTAAAAAATATACTTAGATTAATACCCTTAAAATTCAGGCGTCAGCCTAACTAAAGGTATTAAAATTAAAACTATTCAACGATTTCTAAAACACTTCTTTTTTGCAACTTCGTTGATGCTGCATTTAAGATGGTACGCATTGAACGTGCCGTGCGGCCTTGCTTACCAATCACTTTGCCAAGATCAGACTTTGCAACCTTCAGTTCGACAACTGTTGTTTGCTCACCCTCGATCTCATTCACTTCAACGTCGTTTGGTTCATCAACCAACGATTTTGCCATGTATTCTACAAGATCTTTTAAATTAGAATGGTCCATTTTAACTCCTCCAACTCGCGATCGTTACTGCGTCCAAAATCTTCATCACAAACTTTAGTTGTCTTAACTAAAGTTTGTTTACTATAAACTAATAAGTAATCAGCGTACAACTCGATAA
>CAZMVK010000098.1:11895-13397 GCA_964569545.1 uncultured Bdellovibrio sp. | reverse complement strand
GTTTTTGATATTAAAGAAGGAAATCCTGTGCAGAATTTGGCAGCAATTCTTGTTAAAGAATCATATGCTGGACAAGACGACGGAAAAAATATGATTTCTGGCTTGTCTACTGTCGCTGATCTTTTTCAAGTTTTATCTACTCATGCTGAGATAGCTAAAGAAAATATTGAATTTGATGAATTCCTGATTTCATTTTTGTTTTTGTATTCAAATAATTATGCAAAATATCAGGATGAGGCTATTAGCGAGGATCCTAATTTTGAAAAGATAAAAAAATATTTTGAATTGCGAATTCAAAAGTTCAATCAAAAAAATGATTCTGCAGAAAGTATTACTGAGAATTTTAAAGTTTATGCTTGTTTGATTGATATCATCAAACAAGCTGATTGGCTCAGAATTCAATTTGGTGCGCAGATGGATAAGATCGACGTTGAAACATTAAAATCCGCGTCGCGCAGAAATTATTTTCAAATTTTACAGGTGTATTTAGGTAACAGTCAGGTAAAAATTAGTACTCATGTTTTGCAAAATGCAGTCCGTGTTTTGCAGGATCAGTTATCGCATCAGTTTTGGAACGATGATACGGCTTCATTTGTTGAGCTGGTGTCGTTGCTGTTTGACCAGCCATTGAATCGTTATGAAGAGATTGCTTTTGCTGACTGGGTTGTTTTGATGGATGCGCGAATTGAAGTGTTGCGAAGTTTTGAAAACCTCATTCGTCATTTAGCAACACAAGACAAGTTGCCCAATCATGGGGGGCTGAGTTTCTCAGATCCATTAGCATATATATATTTTGAACGAGGGATTGCTGGGCTTGCGAATATTTCACAAGGGTTGATAATCCGACACAAAAGTTTGCTTGATGCCTTGGATGATTTCGATAATAGACTTGCAGTCAAGTTGAAACATGCAGGCGAAGGAATTCCGAAAGTTCGTTTGCATTCTGTTGCTGGTTTAAAAAATTTAGATTTGAATGCTGAACTTAAAATAAATTTAACAATGGAAATGATCGCTGGACTAAACAATCAACAACGTATTGATTTATACAGAAATTATTTAATGGCCGTGGAAGTCTCGCGTCACTATTTTGAAACGAACGGAAATAAATCAAATCCAAATGTAGATTTTCTTCGTTTAGAAACTCAAGCTTTGCGCGCAGCCATTGCTGAAGGACTTTGTGTTCGATATTTTGAAAAAATGAAAGGTCGATACAATTGTGACAGTTACAAAAATCCAAATATTGCAGCCTATGATTTAAATTCGACATATCAATTACTTGATGGAATCAATGCGGAATTAGATAATGAAAATAAAATTCAACGAATTAAATATAACAAACTTAAACCAGTCAGTGCTGGAATATATATTGCTGACACGGATATGGAGCTAGAAGCAGCTCGTTTGGTTTTCCATCCATTAGCGATGATTTATGCTCCAGGAAAATCGATCACAATTAAATCAGATAATGTTTCTGGTTTGTTAGTCGATGTGTCCAGTGAAAA
>CAZMVK010000098.1:0-11795 GCA_964569545.1 uncultured Bdellovibrio sp. | reverse complement strand
GATCGCAGTGGTCATACTCTTAATAATAAACTGCGTTCAAGATTTATTGGCGAAGGTGAAAATCGAATTGTTTTGGTCACTTTTGACAGTGATGTTTCAGCTGGAGCTGGTGGTGATGGTGGAAACGGTGGAAACAGTGGCGTTGTAGATTTACGTGGCTTTCATACTTCCGGTGTGTCTGCGGTGTCTGCTGGCGGTCGCGGTGGTTATGGTGGTCATACCGGATTATGTGGGCCAGGAAATTCGCAAGGAAACAATGGTGAGCGCGGCAATGATGGCGGTATTCGTTGGTAAGGTTGTTTTTATTTTTTTTCTTACTGGCATTTTGCCAATTTATTTTGGCCGGGCCAAAAGATGAGGTGCATCCACGTCCAGATCATTCAGGGTCGCAAAATACGGGGACAGCGCAATTTGATTTGCCAAAGTTTGATTCGGCATCAATGCTTTTGAAAACTAAGAAACAAATTGGTTTTAATCCATTATTGTCAGTGAACACAAATCGAGGCAGTTTTGAAACTACTATCAATTTAATTTTACCACCATCATTGGCTGGGTTCAGAGATTTGAATTTACAATATCATTCTCAGAACCCACGCAATGTTGGCCTGGGAATTGGTTGGCAATGGAATTTGCCAATGATATCTCAGATGAGAACTGTGTCGGGAAAGGCTACCTATCAAACCCAAGGATTGATAGGCAGCTTTGAGCTGATTGCAATTAATGAAAACCTGAATTCTGTATTGCCACTTGTTAGTAATATTGTTCGACAAGAAATCGGTAGGCAGGTTCAGGCTGTTCAGGCATATCGACCAGCTGTTGACGGACAGGGTACTTTATTTATAAAGATTAAAACAAATGCTGACGATTATTGGTTGGCATTAACAACCAGCGGACAAAGATGGTTGTTTGATTCAGCCGGAGCTCCGATCTCTTTTTTAAATCGTTATCAACAATCTTTAAAATTTGTGTGGGATCAGGGTTTGTTAACAGATATTCAAGAGCCAAAAAAATTGTGGCATGTACAGATATCGTATCAAGCACAGAAACAATCTCACCCACAATTGAGAGCTGGTCCGTTTAAAGCTGACCAAGTGGGTTCATTGGCAAATCAGTGGACTATTTTGCCAATGGGGTTGAAAGAAATCTTATATTCTTCAACTGATAGTGGACAAAAAAAGATATTGTTTGAAAATCGAAATGGGATGTTAACAAAATCTGTGGTCGAGGGTGGTCTTGTCCCATTATTTATCGGCGAATATCTTCCAAACCAAAATTCAATTTCAACTGAGACTAATTCGCTGAAATTTGATGATGACAAAGTGCTTTATCAAGCCAGTCGTGAGCAAGGTGTCGAGATTGTCGATAAAAATGATGATGTCATGTATGTAGACATAAATGGTGATGGTCGCTCTGATCGAGTTGTTGTCGGGTATTCTGCATTGAGCAACGTATATAACAATGCTTTAAAACACGCTATTGGGAATCCAATGGATAAATGCCAGCATATTGCTGATACATTGGCAGCAAATTTGGCTAACTATGATGTGCCAATTAAAGTTGAGATCGCGGTGGCAAATTCGCCGTCAGAGAAATCTCATTTTGTGGAAGATTCCAGTCTTGATATCTCTGCAATGCTCAAAGCCAATGGTCTAAAGCTGACTCAGTATCAATTTGGCTGTAAAGATTTAGATCGTCGACTGTGGGTGAAAAACTCAGGCTTTTTGCAATTTGTTGATCTGGATCAAGATGGCTTAAAAGATTTATTGTTTGTGCGTCCTCAGGTCGAGTTTGCAGAAGATAAATTTTTATTTGCCAAACAAGCTTTGTTTGAGTTGCAAAATGGATCCAAACCTCGACTGAATCCTTTTGATTACTCAGGATCAGCTCCGACTGTATTCATGCAAGGTTATAATTACGAGTCATTAAAATTAAAATGGCAAGAGATGCAAAAGTTTTCTACGTCTGAATCCAGTGTAAATGCTTTGGTTGGTTTTTCTCACTGGTCTCTGGTTGGAGATGCAAATTTTAAAATGAATCAAGAATCGCAGATTGTTGATATTGCCGGTTCAATCGGAATTATGACTGGCAGATCATTGTATTTGATCGGCAATCTGAGATCAGAAAATGTTGCTGAACATGCAGCGGTAATATCAGTCAATCCAATGGATTATATTTCGAAAGATTTATCTTATGTTTTAGATCATGAACATGATTTACGTGTGGTGCAAATATCTCAAGCCTCAACCTCAGTTCAAGGTGATAATTCTTCTTTTGCAGTTCTGCGTTTGGCAAATATTCGGCACATACAAACCAATCCGATCACTTCTCAGTTAGATATTTATCAAAACGGACAGACGCTAAAGGTTGAATCCGGTTCACACCCAATGCTTATTAAAATTCAGTCTATATTTGGTGGTGAGGTTCGAATTTCATATATTAAAAAAGATGGAATTTGGGTGGTTGGTACTGTGACAACCGATCCGAAGAGCTTGCAAGCTAATCTTAATACTATAACTGAAAAAAGATATGCCTATTTGTCACCTATGATGGATCCGCATCGTGGTACATTTATTGGATTTGCTGAAACCTCCGAGCTTGATAATGTTTTGTCTGTATTTTTACCTAATGCAGTTGAGCCTAAAAAAATATATCGAAGATTTTCAAAGGATATCAGTCCCAGTGTCAGTCTTTATCAAACACGGGCAAGGTTTAATGGTAAACTTTTAAGTGAGCAGATTTTTGATTCGCAAAATCAACTGCGTCAAGAGAGTATTTATTCTGATTTGGTTTTAAAAAATCTAGATTCAGATCGTGTATGGCCCTTGTCAGTAACGACAGAAAAAAGATTTTATCAAAAAAATGAAATCACACAAAGACGGACTTCTGTATATCAGGTTTTATCTTGGGCTCAATCTGAAACCGCTGATGGAGAAATTGATATTGCTCCAGATGAAATTTTGTTAGTTGCAAAAGGCAAAGGATTTCGTTCGATTCATAGTGATGATTTGACCGAAGGGGTTCAAAGTGAACATCGAAAATTCAGATTGTACGCAGATGGTTATTTATTAAATGAAGCCGAAACAAATATTTTAGGTGTTGATGATGTAACGATCAGTCCTGTTGAAATTCGAAGTTATGATGCACAAGGTATCTCGCTTGAGTCCTTATGTTTAGCTCAGCGCTGTCAAAAATTTATTTTCGATAATGTAGGCAGATTAAAACAAACACAGAGTTCATTGGGTGCCCTACAAAACTTTCAGTACGCAGGTGCAGAGTCTTTGCCAAAAACAATGACTGATGAACGAGGAGTTTTCAGTTTTAGTTTCTCTCTGATTTCTGGCGAACCTCTCAGTATGCAAACGCCAAAGACTGTTCAGTATTCTTGGGATTATTCCAAGGATGATATTTTAATAGGTATAAATAAATCATCAGAGCAGGGTTTAGTCCCAATTTATTTGGTAAAGATAAATCCCGAAGCCAGAGCCATGGAATTGGAAACAAATGGCAAAAAAAGTATTTTGAGTTTGGATGGATTAGGTCGCGAATTGCAGAGTCAGTCGATTCTTAATGGCAAACAACATTGGAGCGGGTTGAAAATATATGGAGAATCTGACCAGGTGCTTGCAGAGATGCAGCCGTATTTTTCAGGTGGAGATCCTTTTTCGATGTTGGTTCGTAATGAATACAATTCTCAGGGTCTTTTACGCAAGTCCGAGTTTTCAAATGGTGATGTTATAGAAAAAGAAAACAACGGAGCCTGTTTTGTAACGACAAAAAATCAATTATTGAAAGAATCATTTTGTCAGACGGGTGTTGGTAATATTTTAAGTCAAAGTATTGGCAATGAAGAGGTTCAGATTGATTCGACTGCCACGGGGGATATTTTAGCTTTATCAAATTTAGGAATTTCATTTGTTCATAACTCTTACCAAGAAGTAATCAGCAATCAAGCTAGCAATCCAGAGGATCAAAGGCTGCCAAACTGGCGTACAGAAAATCGCAAGATCAATGAACTTGGTGATATCACAGTAGGCGCTGATGGATTGCAGATAAAGAAAGACAGTTATGGTCGAGAGATTTTATCAACCAGAGTTGGTCAAAGCTTAAATGGTGATATTTCAGAAAATATTATTTATCAAAAAGGTTTGGCTACTGAACATCAAATATTAGATGCTCAGGGGCGTCTGGTGGCAACCACTAAAACAGTTTATGATTCAGAAAATCGGGTGCTGCAAAATAATTATGGTGTGCTGACTCAAACATTTTCTTATGATGTATTTGGTAATGTGACTGAGCAGAAGATCAGTAATCTATCAACACTTGATTATATTTATAACCAGGCAGAGCTTTCAGCAATTTTGCCAGTGATTCAATCTGTGGACAAAGATTCATTGGGTAATGTGATTCGTTTGAATTATGTGAATGGTTCCGTGTTGCAAAGATCTTTTGAGCCTGGAACTCATCGTTTATTAGGTCTTAAATTTATTAACAGTGATGGTTCTGTATTGCTGCAAGAATCATTGAGCTTAAAAGATTTCAATGTCCGTTCGCGAACCGAGGCTTCAAGTTTAGCATCATATCAAGAAGAGTTTGCATACGACGTAAACAATTATCAATTGATCAATCAACATTCTGCTGATTTTGCAGATATTGAGGTTTTAAGAAACTCAAAAGGTCAGACTGTAAAGGTGAAAGATCAAGTCTATTCGTACCGTGATGATAATTTAATAGGGGATGGTCAAAAAAATTATTTTTACGATATGCATGGTTCGGTGCTGGGCGCTTGCCGTGGGCCAAAATTAAAAATCAATTCTGAAAATTGCGTAAATAAATTAGCGCAGGATTTATATTTTGTAAATGGCGAGCCGGTACAACTGGTAAGGTTTGAAGGCATCATGGTAGCGGTTGTTATCAAAGGCGAATTTTACCCTGTGGTCAGTGATCATTTAGGCAGTTTAAAATACGTGATCTCGCCCAATGGAAAAACATTGTTATTGCATAGACATTTTGATGCATGGGGGCGAAAGATTTTGCACACAAACACAAATGTTGAAGACGCAACAAAGTTGGATCAAAAAATCCCATGGAGTTATGCCGGCCTTGATGATTTAAGCGGACAAAACCTATACTGGTCACAATCCCGAGTTTACAATGCCAACATAGAGCAGTGGATGACAGCAGATCCGCTGGTAAAATGGCAAGCGCGAGAGCTCAGTGCTCGTCCAGGGAATTATTATCCGTATAGATATGCAGGTAATGATCCGCTGTTGATGGTGGACGTGAGCGGGCATTGGACGTTCCAAGTTGGGGTTTCTGCGGGACTAATGTTGGGGACATTAGGAGGATCTATTGAGGGTGGTTTTGCCTTATCAAGTTCAACAGTAAAGGGGGTTCAGATAGGTGCATATAGCAGTTCTCAGGTGAGATTAGGGCTGGGTATTTATGCAGGAGTTGGAATAGTGGTGACAGGTAGTATGGATATAGAAAAAGTTAAAGATCTATCTGGAGTTTCTATTGGGTTAGGAATTGATTCGCCACTCGTTGGAGTAGCCCCGCAATTTTCAGATCAAAATGGCAGCGTAGGTAAGTCTGTCTCAGTAAGCGTCGGTCCAAGTTTGTTTGGTGATATATATGGTTCTGTTTCTGAAACATTTGTAAGTGAGCCGTATACAATATTTGATGGGGCAGATAAAAAGGAGATACAATGAATTATGATTGGTCAGAATATCGGAAGAGGCGCTCATTATTTATTCTTGTGATGTTTTCATTTATACCCGTTTTGATATTTATTGACTCAATTTCGAAAGAAAATGTAAGCCTTTTCTATTTTCTAATTTTTATTTGGGTGTTTGTATTTTTTTTTCCAACCTCTTGGTATTTTGGAAAAACACCATGTCCCAGGTGTTCGAAGGCAATTTATTTAAGATCTGGGTTTGGTTTTCTTTTTAGTCCTAAATGCGTTAATTGCGATTTGAAAATTAATAAAGAAAATAATTAAAATGAAAAATCTTTTTAAAAGAATCTGCAAAAGTGATCGCAATTTAATATTGATACCAGTTTTTGGGTTGCTGAGTTTTCAGCTATCACTTTTAGGTTACTATTTCTTGTATTCTAGAAATAATTTAGGGCGTGAAATAAGGTTGGCTGGCTCATATTGTTTGCGAATTCCCCCAAATTGTAAATATCTAGAAAAAGAAGGAGTGAATGAAATTATTTGCGCACAACAGGCCGTTGCCACCTTGGAGAAAACAGCTAATGAATATTTATTTTCAGATAAAGATTTGATTGTGCATCGTAAAAAATACGATTTGGCAGTAGGTCAATTTAGAGATGGAAATCATGTTTTTAGCGAGGTGAAGATTTGGAATTCTGAATTGAGTAAAGGTTTTAGTTTAAGATCAAAAGATCAAAAGTTACATGTGTTCAACTGGTTTGTTCGTTGTACTGTTCGTTGGATCTATGAAGAGTAAGTTTTTACAAAGTTTCAATAGAGATAGTAAAAGTTCAAAATAATTAAGACGTTAATATTATGAAAAAGTTAACGGAATCATCAAAGCAGATTTTTGATAAGTTGTGGGGAACAGCATACAAGGTGATCGGCGAGTTCAGTGGAGTCAATTCAGTAGTACGAGTGAGTACTGGAGTCGAGCCATGGAGTTTTAATATGACCAGTGGAAAAGGAGTCAAGATGCTCAATGCAGAAGAGAGATTGAAAGAGGCTGCGGAGTTCGCAGCCTTTGGAATTGCCAGCCATGTTCTGCAAAGCATTCCAGTGAAAGAGCCAGTTGAGATCGCCGTTGGCCAGGTTCACGATATTGTTGGGTGGGGCATGCAAAAGTTAGGTGGATTTGTGAGTGTATGGGAAAAATCCAATTCAACTAAGAATACGATACAAAAATTTGGAAACAATATTAATGAATAATCTAAATAAGACAAAAGTATCATTTAAAGAAGTCATCCTTATTTTTTTAAGTGTTGAGCTAGTTTGGTATGTAGGCAGATTGGTTAACCCAAATGAAAGTGCAGAAGGATTGCGACTTTACACTGCTCTGGTGGCAATATTTATTTATCTGCCACTGCGAGTTCTGATTCTAATTTTCTTTCCGCGAAAAGAAGAAAATAATGAAGATACTGACGAATAGTTTTTTTATTAACTTTGAAAAATCAGCAAACATACTCGATCAAAAAATCCCATGGAGTTATGCCGGCCTTGATGATTTAAGCGGACAAAATCTATACTGGTCACAATCCAGAGTTTACAATGCCAACATAGAGCAATGGATGACCGCAGATCCGTTAGTAAAATGGCAAGCGCGAGAGCTCAGTGCTCGTCCAGGGAATTATTATCCTTATAGATATGCTGGAAATGACCCGCTGATGATGGTGGACGTGAGCGGGCATTGGTATTTAGACGGGCAATCGTTAACAAATGAATACATGGGGCAATGTCATCAGGAGTTAAATAACGGTATGGAAGCTAACAGAATCATCAAAGCAGATTTTTGATAAGTTGTGGGGAACAGCATACAAGGTGCTCGGCGAGTTCAGCGGTGTAAATTCTGTAGTGCGAGTTGGGGCCGGAGTCGAGCCGTGGAGTTTAAATATGACCAGTGTAAAAGGAGTCAAGATGCTCAATACAGAAGACAGATTGAAAGAGGCCGCAGAGTTCGCAGTCTTTGGAATTGCCAGCCATGTTCTGCAAAGCATTCCAATGAAAGAGCCAGTTGAGATGGCCGTTGGCCAGGTTCACGATATTGTTGGTTGGGGTATTGTAAGTGTTAGAAAAGCATTTAACTTTGGTACAGGTGTAATCTCATCTTATACAAGTTTTAAAAATTACAAGGTGACTGCCGATGAAAAACAATAATTTTTTTGGCATAAATATATATGAAGCTGTTCTTATTATTTTATTTATTATTTCAATTTGGGAGGGGGTTGGATATTTGCGACCAGATGCAAGTATAATTTCTTTGAGATTGTATGCTATGTTAGGGTTAATATTTATTTATCTACCATTACGTTTTGTATTTCTAATTTTCTTTCCTTCAAAAGAAGAAAATGAATAAACTGACGAATAGTTTGAATGTAAATAATGAAGATTCAGCTGCAAAGTTGGATCAAAAAATCCCGTGGAGTTATTTCGGCCTTGATGATTTGAGCGGGCAGAATCTGTATTGGTCACAATCCCGAGTTTACAATGCCAACATAGAACAATGGATGACCGCAGGCCCGCTGGTAAAATGGCAAGCGCGAGAGCTTAGCGCTCGTCCAGGGAATTGTTGGAGTTATTATTTCGGTTCATTTCAAAGACTTTTTAATTTTTCAATAAATTGCTGAATGGCTAGGGCTCGGTGCGAGTGTGTGGATTTGTATCCAGAGCCTAACTCTGCCAAAGTTTTGGTTTCACCAGTCGGGACAAAAACAGGGTCGTAACCAAAACCATGTTGGCCGGCTGTATTTTTAGCAATATCGCCTTTAAGTAAACCATTGAAAATCATTTCTTCACCAGTGGGTGAGTAAACGACTAGGCAACAGCGAAATTGTGCTTTGCGATTAGCTCCAGCTCGAATTTGCATCATCTTTAAAAGCTTAGCCGTATTTTCTGAGTCCGCAGCTTTTGGGCCCGCATATCTTGCGGAATGAATGCCGGGAAGATTTCCTAGAGCATCGACCTCAAGGCCCGAGTCATCGGCGATGATCCAGGTTCCTGGTTTCATTGCACGTAAGCTTTTGGCTTTGATGCGGGCGTTGTCTTCAAAAGTTTGACCATTTTCAGGTGGTGGAGAATAGGTTGGTAAATCTGCTATCGAAAATATTTTAAGTCCACCATCAACACTTGCGAATTCTTTATTTAAAAGTAATTTGAACTCGCTGAGTTTTCCTTTGTTGCCAGTTGCAATCCAGATTTCGTTGATCACATGAACCTCGTTGTTAAAGAATAAGAGAAACAAATTAAAGTCACAAATTTTAAAGTTATAAATTAAGTTCGAGAATGTTTAACTCACGCAAGAATAACAAAAGATGCCACAAGTATTTCAAGTTGAATTGGATCTTTGAAATTTTTTAATTATTAAAACTCTTTAAAGGAACGGTTCAAGACTATTTGAGATTGTTTTAATACTTCAAATAACAAAATATCTTATTCATTTTTAAGTTACTTTTGGCCTCCTTCTGTATGGATATAGTTAAATTATAACTTAGTTCAGTTTGTTTTATTTTAAAGGAAAAAACGAACCAATAATTTCTGCTTGTTTGGCAAATAATTGTTCGCATCCGGCTTCGGCAACTTCCATCATTGCCAGCAATTGGCTTTTGCTGAAGGGTTGGCTTTCGGCTGTACCTTGGACTTCGATAAAAGTTTTTGAATTTGTCATGACAAAATTCATATCTGTGCCGATGGTTGAGTCCTCATCATAATTTAAATCCAACAGAGGTTGATCTTTTTGTAAACCGACGCTGATTGCTGCGATATAATGTTGTAAAGGATTTTGTTTGATTTCGCTGACAGCTAATAATTTTTTAAGTGCTAAAGCTAAAGCTACATAACCACCGGTGATGGCAGCTGTGCGTGTGCCTCCGTCTGCAGTCAATACATCGCAATCAATTGTCAGTTGTTTTTCGCCCAGCATTTTCATGTTGACGGCTGCGCGTAAACTGCGGCCGATCAATCTTGAAATTTCTTGTGTGCGTCCACCAGTGGCCGCTTTGTCGCGACGAATGCGTTGGTGGGTAGAACGTGGAAGCATGCCATATTCAGCAGTGATCCAGCCTGTACCTGTGCCTTGCAGCCATTTTGGTGCAGGACCGTCGTAGCTTGCTGTGCATAGAACTTTGGTTTTGCCGAACTCGACCAGAACACTGCCTTCGGCGTATTCAGAAACGTTCGGAGTTATTAAAATAGGGCGGAGTTGATTGAAGAGACGTCCATCTGTGCGCATATGCGCTTACTGTAGACTTCGCGCTTGGGAATTGTCTATCATTTCTTTATAGTTCATTAAGCCTTTGTAGAGGCTTTGCGCAATTTGTGCCTGAAAGTTAGGATTGTTCAGTTTGTCAGCTTCCTTGGGGTTGGATAAAAATCCAAGTTCGACCAAAACTGATGGAATTTTAGTTTTGCTAATCACATAAAATGGCGCTTGGCGAATTGGGTTGCTGTCTTTGCCAATGTTTAATTGTTGGGACCATGATGAAAATAATTTTTGTGATAATAAATGGCTTTGTCCCATTTTATATGTGCGTCGAAGATCTTCGATGATCGCTGCGACGTCGCCTTTTTTGGTCAGAGTGTTATCGTTGTTGAAGGCCTCGCCCAAATCAGAATTTTTTTGATTTTCTAAATTTGCTAAATACAAAGTTTCTTCATCAGGTTCTAACTGATTTTGAAAATAAAATTCCACACCTTGTGCCTTGGCGTTGCGTGAAGCGTTCAGGTGGATGCTGATAAATAAATCTGCCTTTTTTTTCTCGGCGATATGTACGCGTTCAGGCAATGTTAAACTCTGATCAGTATCGCGGGTCAGGCTTGTCTGAATTGATTTTTCATTTTCTAAAAGTTTTTTTAAAATTTTTGATACTTGCAAGGCAATGGCTGATTCTTTAGCGCTGCCATATTTGGCGCCGGTGTCGGTGCCGCCGTGGCCAGGGTCGATTACTACGGATAAAGCAAAGCTGTTGGTGCTGAATATGAGGATGGATATGAGCCACATTAGCGGAGAAAGCTTTTCCCAAAGGCTATAATTTGATTTTTGTTTAGATCGTTTGGATTTTTGCTGAGAGTTTTTGAATTTCATCATAGGTAATATCATTCTAAATTAAGCCGAGAATACTGACGAGTCGGGTTTTAGTCTGGCCTAGTCTTGTTGAATTTTGGAATTAGACCCTATAATAAGATGAAAACAGACTTTACATTTAGTAGTACTAAATGTAAAGTCTGTTTTATGGATATCAGTCGTTCATTCTGGCAAAAAAAAATCGAATTAGCTTGGGAGAGGGCTCCCATTGTTTGGCTTTCAGGTGTTCGTCGATCTGGAAAAACGACTTTCGTCGAGTCGCTGAATGACACGGCCTATTTCAATTGTGACTTAAGAAGCGTGCAAGAAGATGTTGCCGATCCAGAGTCTTTTTTTAAAAAAAACAAAGCGAAAGTTTTTGTGTTTGATGAGATTCATCAGCTTCCAGAAGCAAGTATGCTTTTAAAAATTGGTGCGGATACGCAAAAGAACGTAAAGTTTTTAGCAACGGGTTCTTCGACTTTGGTCGCATCGAAAAAATTCAAAGATACCTTGTCAGGACGCAAACGAAATATTCATTTCACACCAGTTTTAATTCAAGAAATGGAAGCCTTTGGTGCTGATTTGAAAAAAAGATTTTTGCATGGTGGGTTGCCGCCGGCATTGTTGGCGAATCGGCTAGATCCAGATTTTTATGCAGAGTGGTTGGACTCATTTTATGCGCGAGATATTCAAGAGCTTTTTGCCGTTGAAAAACGTCAACCTTTTTTGAAGGCATTGGAGTATTTGATTGCAGCAAATGGAAATCAATTTGAAATAACAAAATTAGGGCAGGCCAGCGGTGTCAGTCGCCCAACTGTTGCAAAATATTTAGATATTCTTGAGGTTACCAGAGCGGTCAGTGTTATTCGGCCTTTTTCTGGAAATGTAGAACAGGAAATTGTCAGCCAGCCAGATTTCCGTAAATTTGTCGATTCCGTCACTCAAAGAGCAAAAAAAATAATGCGTGCGAAATCTGCACACCTTTGCTTTACAGCTGATCATCCGGGCAAGTTTGACCTTACA
>CAZMVK010000097.1:0-13841 GCA_964569545.1 uncultured Bdellovibrio sp. | reverse complement strand
TCCAGCAATGCGCCCTCTACGATAGAACGCAGGCCACGAGCACCTGTTTTACGTTACATCGCCAGCTGAGCAATAGCTTTGATGGCATCATCAGTAAATTTCAAGTTTGCACCTTCATAACTAAATAATTTTTGATATTGCTTAGTCAAAGCGTTTTTAGGTTTCAACAAGATATCAATCAAAGCAGACTCTTCCAATGGATCCAGTACCGAAATCACTGGCAAACGACCAATAAACTCTGGAATTAAACCGAATTTTGAAAGATCATCTGGCTCAATTTTGTGTAAAATATTTTCGCCAGTTTCTTTTTCTTGTGCCGTTTTAATCTCAGCAGCAATACCCATCGTACGGTTTGAGGTTCTGCTCTCGATAATTTTATCTAAACCGACAAAAGCTCCGCCGCAAATAAATAAAATATTTGAAGTATCAACCTGGATGAATTCTTGTTGCGGATGTTTACGTCCACCTTTTGGCGGAAGATTAGCAACAGTGCCCTCTAAAATTTTAAGCAAGGCTTGCTGAACACCTTCACCCGATACATCACGTGTGATTGATGGATTTTCAGATTTGCGTGAAATCTTATCGATCTCATCGATATAAATCACACCACGTTGACATTTTTCAACATCCCAATCAGCAGCTTGTAACAAGTTAAGCACAACATTTTCCACATCCTCACCAACGTAACCAGCCTCTGTCAAAGTGGTTGCATCAGCCATCGCAAATGGAACATTTAAATTTTTAGCAATGGTTTGCGCGAGCAATGTTTTTCCAGAACCAGTTGGGCCAATCAATAAAATATTCGATTTCGCAAGCTCTACATCTTGGCCTTTTTTGCCCGACTGAAGCGCGTTGATACGTTTATAGTGATTGTGCACAGCCACAGCTAAAGATTTTTTAGCTTTCAACTGACCGATAACATAATCATCCAAGAAACCTTTGATCTCAGCTGGCTTTGGTACTCGAAAACTGCCACCTTTAACCGAAGTCTCTCTATCTTTTTCTTCAACAATAATATCAGTGCAAAGATCAATACACTCATCACAGATATATACACCAGGGCCGGCGATTAATTTCTTAACCTCTTTTTGACCCTTGCCACAAAAACTACATCTTAGAGAACCAGCATCTTTGCTCATGATTATTTTCCTTTGCTCTTGCGGAATTCGACCACGTGATCAATCAATCCAAAAGATTTTGATTCCTCAGCACTCATGTAATGATCACGCTCCATTGTCTTAGCTAAAAAATCGAATTCTTTGCCAGTATGAGTGACGTAAATATTTGTTAACTTTTCTTTTGTACGAACCAACTCTCTGGCGTGAATTTCAATGTCAGTTACCTGACCACCAATTCCACCACCACCCAAATGCGGTTGGTGAATCATGATGCGGCTGTTCGGCATCGCATAACGTTTGCCTTGTGTTCCCGCTGTTAAAAGCAAAGATCCCATGCTTGCCGCCATACCCATACAATATGTTGCAACATCGCATTTTACGAATTGCATCATGTCATAAATTGCCAAACCAGCAGATACAGATCCACCAGGCGAGTTGATGTAAAGATGGATGTCTTTCTCTGGGTTGTCTACCTCGAGAAATAAAAATTGTGCGATTAATGTGTTTGCAACCTCGTCGGTTACCGCAGAACCTAAAATAATAATGCGATCCTTAAGCAATCGCGAGTAAATATCATAACTTCTTTCGCCTCGAGCTGTTTGTTCTATGACATACGGAATCAGTCCCACGGTGTTCTCCTTCTTTTTACTGTTATTGCCTTTCGGCAAAATTCAGCATAGTTTCAATCGTCTTTAGTCTGGTTCATTTATTTACTTATGAAAACTATTATTGCAAAGAAGGTGCTATGAAAATTGAACTCACAAAAATGTCTCACTCTGGATCAACTTTGGTTGCATTCGCATTAAACGAGAAAGCAGGCAAAGAGACACGTCTCAAAATAACACACCCAGCCTTACATCTAAGACTGAAAAAAGTCATCGATGACAAAGAATTGTCACTGAAACCTGAAGAATGTGTTTTATTTCGAAACATGGACTTTGAAGGTTACAAACATGTTGTGGTTGTTGGCCTATCAGATCTAATTAATCACGAGCAAATTCGTCGTACTGCCGCTGCTATTCATTGCTGTGTCAAACCTTTGAGCAAGACTTTGGGCAAAACTGTGGCAACCATTGATTTTGATGGCATCCCTGCTGACAAACGCGAAGCTGTTCAATGCTTGCAAGCGCTGGTTGAGGGTTTGATTTTAACTGATTATGATTTCAGCGAATTAAAATCGAGCAAAAAAACTGACAAAAAAACATCTGCTGATAAAAATTTAGTGTTTCATATTCTAACTAAATTTTCTGACGATGCTGACAGCAAAAAAGCTTTAAAAGAAGCTCATGTTTTGGCTGAAACTGTGAATTTTTCGCGCCGCTTGGGAGATCTTCCAGGCAATTTGATGACTCCAACTATTTTGGCAAACACAGTTGTAGCTGCCTGCAGAGGCACTGGCATCAAAGCCATTGTTTGGAACAAAGCTCGTATTAAAAAAGAAAAAATGGGCGGTTTGCTGGGTGTTTCAAATGGCTCAGATCAAGAACCTCGTTTTATTATCTTGGAATACAAAGGTGCGGCCGCTTCTAAAAAGCCAGTTGCTTTTGTTGGTAAAGGTTTAACTTTTGATTGTGGTGGCGTCAGCATCAAGCCTTCAGGTGGCATGGAAGAAATGAAATACGATATGTGCGGCGGAGCCAACGTGATTGGCGCTATGCTTGCGATCGCAAAATTAAAATTGAAAGTAAACGTGATTTGCTTGGTTCCATCGACTGAAAACATGGTCAATGGCTCTGCCACCAAACCAGGTGATGTGCACACTGCTCGCAATGGAAAAACTTTTGAAATCAATAACACAGATGCAGAAGGTCGTTTGATTTTGTCTGATGCTCTTTGCTTTGCAAGCGAACACAAACCACAAGTGATTATTGATGCCGCGACATTGACAGGCGCGATGATTGTTGCTTTAGGCAATACTCACACTGGTTATTTCACTCGCAATAAAGAATTAAAAGAAAAAATCGAGATGGCATCTGAACAATCTGGTGAGTGGGTTTGGAACATGCCTTTGTGTGATTTCCACGTCAAAGACATGAAAGGCACTTATGCTGATCTTTCAAATATGTCTTCTGGCAAAGGTGCTGGCTCTGCAACCGCAGCAGCGTTCTTGGAGCAATTCGTTGAAGAAGGAATTCCATGGGCACACTTTGATATCGCCGGCACAGGTTGGGCTGTAGGAAACAGATTGCCATACTGTCCAAAAAAGGGCGCTTCAGGCGCAATGATTCGTACCTTTGTTGAATTAGCAAAAATGTACGTTTAGTTTTTTTCGTTACAAGATGAAAACAAAAAAGCCTTCGTCGCAAGATGAGGGCTTTTTTATTTAACCCGAAAATAAAATCGACTATTACCCAATCATTCATGAACTAGTCTAAAAATATGAATATACATTTCATCAATGCATACAACCAAGATCCAATTGACTACATTTTGGTGGAATCAAAACTGCAGAAAAACACGCTATATGGTCAGTTTGAAATTTAATTGTTCAAATCTTTTACCATTGATCATTGGCGACCACTTTTGTCTTCCCTGATAATATTTTCTAGTCGTCACAGGTTTCATAGGGATTTTTAATTCTAGCTTTATTTTTTGTTTCGGTGAAATCTGAATTTTTTTACCCTTGAACACCTTAATCGTGTGTTTGCCGTTGGCTTTTAGAAATGCAATTTCATGATCAATCATCAGTTGTATCGTTTTGTTTTCAAGATTTTGAATTTCCAAAATTGTATTTAATGTCGAGCCAAGATGAATCGTTTTATTTTTAATTTGATGGTTTAATAATTTAATTTTGACTGGTTTGATTCCATGCAGAGCCAAAGCTTTGGGATGACCTTTTTTTACCAAAGTCCGAGTCGCATGTCTGATAATCCAATCAAGCTCTGGTGCCTTACTCCAACCACTGAGTTTATTTAATAACCATTCCGCGTGATTTTTTGAATGATCATTCAAATGATTGGCGATTGATTTTTGCACATATTTCGATGAATCAAATTTAAGTAGCTCAAGCAAATGCCAAGTCACTTCTGGATCGACAACAAACTGTGGAATTTTTTGCCCCCAAGGGAGCAATGGACGCGAGCCCTCTGACACAAGCCTGCGCACGTGTTCACTTTTATCTTTTGTCCAATCAGTTAATTGTTTGATTGTTTTTTCAGGATTTGAAATCAAAAAAGGTCTAATCGCAAACTCGGCAGTAAACACCTGTGTGATTTGATATAAAGCCTGCATCGAAACATCAAAATCATTCAAACCATATTTTTGTACGATGTCGGCCAGTGGCCATACCAAAAAGCCTGATAGCCCAACCTCATCTGCTTCATTTTTTTTAAGTGCACGAATCAAAATCGGAAAAGACTTGTTTGGCGCCGAAGGCAGTTGTTGTTTTATTTTTTCTGCCAACAGATGACTGCGCTCTTTCAGCTCAAGAGGATCAAGCTCTTGTTTGATGTTTTTTAAAAATACTTTTTTATCAAATTTGTTGTCTGAACGCTGCAAAGCTATAGCTATTTTTTCTGCCGCTTTTTCGTTGAGAAGATTTTTAAATGGTTCCAATTTCACCTCGAGTTATATTTTTTTATTCAGCTACCTCAGCCACATGACAAATATCTGTCGGCCGAAATGTCAGCGGTCTATTGCGATCGACCTATTCACTGATACGATTTAAGATCGCACTTCTGCAAAGCTAATATAAACCATGAATAATAATCTAGGCTATATGCAAGAATTCGAAAATGACAGTCCTCTGACAATTCTTTATATAATAATGGCTAGAGGAAGACCCGATTTATACTCGATTAAATTAAATAAACTCAAATCTCAGTCCTTCAAATTTGAAAAAAATTTCAGGGTCCTCAATTTGAAGTCTCTGTTCAAAAGTTTTACACCTAATTATCCACATTTCTGCTCTGAGAATAGGACTTCTGAATTAGCCTATCTCAACGATTTTACCAGTTTTTTTTCGTCACAGACAAAATTTGCAGGCCATAAATTCCTTTGGTTTAGTTCTTGTAAAGATTGATTCTGCAGCTTTACTTTTATTTAGTAATTCAAAGGTCGATTATGCGTAGCCAGTTTAAGCCATTATCAATCTCTCTTTTTTTTATGGGCAGTCTTGCCTGTTCAGCGACCTATGCCACCGGCAAAATCAATCCCGCATTGCTGCCCTCTCCGGCTACGACCTTTTCGGGTTCTTATTTTAAAACTCAGCCAATCCATTCGCTGACCCCACCCTCGTTACAATCCCCTAATGCTGCTGTTGAAAAAGAAAAGTTAGAAATCTCTTCGATCAAAAGTTTTCATGACTGGAAAAATGAAAAAATCCAAGCCGTCAGCATTCAGATTTTACAAACTCAGCTCGAAGCTAAAAAGTTAAAAGCAGACCCCAACAGCAAACCCTCTCAATTGTTAGCCAATAAAAAACAGTCAGACCAATTGAATTGGAATATGCAAGTCGCTCAAGAGCTGTCGGTCACTGACTACTGTGTCCTCTATTTGTCGCAACAAACTCAAGCCAAACGCTTTGAAATTGCCGCCTCAAAGCTAAGCACTGAAGAGGTTGCCGAGCTGATGCGTGCTTATGCTGAAAGCCTGGATTCGGGCCCCAGCGTTGACTCTGAACCAGTTGCTGCCAACAATACAAGCTTGAGCCGCCAAACACGCGCAGAACAAGAGAAATAGCGCTTTTTCACGGCCTTTTATCTGACCGCAACTTGACATCTCGCTATCACTCTCCATATTGAAGTTGCTCGCATTTTAATTCGAAATTTTGCGGCACCCACTGTTTCGACAAGGGGCGCCAAAAAGAACCTCGGTTAAAGTGTAAAGCGACAATAAAAGCAACAAACATCATCCCTCAAAAGATGGTTTTAAATTTTATAAAAACAAATAAGGAAAGAGGAGGATTTATGGCTAAAAATGATCTAGGCGTACGCCCACTGCATGACAGAATCTTGGTTCGTCGCATGGCTGAAGAAGAAAAAACCGCTGGTGGTCTTTTCATCCCAGACACAGCAAAAGAAAAACCACAAAAAGGTGAAATCGTAGCTACTGGCAAAGGTCGCGTAACTGAAGATGGTAAAGTTTTGCCATTAGAAGTTCGCGCTGGCGATAAAGTTTTGTTCTCAAAATATGCTGGCACTGAGCTTAAGCTTGATGGCCACGAATATTTGATGATGCGCGAAGAAGACATCTTAGGTGTTTTCAACTGATTTTGATTTTACTTATTAAATCTACACTTTAACTCTATAAAGGGAGAAAAAAATGTCTAAAGAATTATTATTTTCTGAAAATGCTAGATCTAGCATTCTAAGAGGAGTGAACATCCTTGCTAATGCTGTAAAAGTAACTTTGGGACCTAAAGGTCGCAATGTTGTTATCGAAAAATCTTTTGGATCACCTTTGATCACTAAAGATGGTGTGACTGTTGCTAAAGAAATCGAATTAGAAAACAAATTCGAAAATATGGGCGCACAAATGGTTAAAGAAGTTGCTTCTAAAACCAACGATCAAGCCGGTGACGGAACAACAACTGCAACTGTATTAGCTCAAGCTATTTACCGTGAAGGTGTTAAATTGGTTACTGCTGGTCACAACCCAACTGCTTTGAAACGTGGTATCGACAAAGCTGTTGCTCAAGTTGTAGCTGAATTGAAAAACCTAGCTAAACCAGTAAAAGCTTCTTCTGAAGTTGCTCAAGTTGGTACTATCTCTGCAAACAATGACCCTGAAATCGGTCAAATGCTTGCTGATGCTATGGACAGAGTTGGTCGCGAAGGTGTGATCACTATCGAAGAATCTAAAACTGCTAAAACTGAAGTGACAGTTGTTGAAGGTATGCAATTTGACCGCGGTTACCTTTCTCCATACTTCGTAACTAATGCAGAAAGAATGGAAGCTGTTTTAGAAAACGCTTTTGTTTTAGTTTACGATAAAAAAATCTCTTCAATGAAAGACATGATTGGCGTGCTTGAGGCAGTTGCTAAATCTGGTCGTCCATTGTTGATCATTGCTGAAGACGTTGACGGTGAAGCGTTGGCAACTTTGGTAGTTAATAAATTGCGTGGCACTTTGCACGTTGCTGCTGTTAAAGCTCCTGGCTTTGGCGACAGACGTAAAGCTATGCTTGAAGACATCGCTATTTTGACTAATGCAAAAGTAATCTCTGAAGATATCGGTCTTAAATTAGAACAAGCTACTCAAGCTGATCTAGGTGTTGCTAAACGTGTTGTTATCGACAAAGACAATACAACGATCATTGATGGCGCTGGTAAAAAAGCTGACATCCAAGTTCGTGTTTCTCAAATCAAATCACAAATCGAAGATACTTCTTCTGATTATGACAAAGAGAAATTGAAAGAGCGTTTGGCTAAACTTTCTGGTGGTGTTGCTATCGTTCACGTTGGTGCTCCTTCAGAAATGGAAATGAAAGAGAAAAAAGCCCGCGTTGAAGATGCTCTAAATGCAACTCGCGCAGCTGTTGAAGAAGGTATCGTAGCTGGTGGTGGTACTGCTTTGTTACGTGCTGCTCAAAAAATCGAGAAAAACAAATTGAACGAAGAAGAAGGTTTTGGCGCTGCGATTATCAAACGTGCTGCTGAAGAACCAATTCGTCAATTAGCTGCAAATGCAGGTCTTGATGGCGCTATCGTTTTAGATCGCGTCCTTCAAAGCAAATCTGCTACATACGGTTACAATGCTTACTCTGATCAATACACTGATTTGATCAAAGACGGCGTTATCGATCCAGTTAAAGTTGTTCGTTGTGCACTTGAGAACGCAGCATCTGTTGCTTCTTTAATGCTAACAACTGAAACAATGATTGCTGAAGCTCCGAAAAAAGATTCTGGCGCCCCTGCTGGCGGCGGACACCCAGGAATGGGCGGAATGGGTGGCATGGGCGACATGATGTAATCACATCGCTTATACACAAATTAAAGCAAAAAATAAAAAAAGGCCTCGAGAAATCGAGGCTTTTTTGTTTTTAAAAGCAAAAAAAACCAGAACCAACATTCCAAATCAATCAATCAATCAATCAATCAATCAGTTAGTCAGTTAGTCTGCACAGAGTTGCTCCAAAAAGTATTCTTTCGGAGAACCTAAAGTCTATAATCACTGACAATTATTTATCCTCTGAATAAAATCGGTTGTTGAATTGGCAACTCTCTAATTCGTCAAGCTAAGACATTTCGTAATGTCACAATAACTTTTAAGATTAAATTCAAATTTAATTTCATTTATATTTTTTTTATCTAAAGCAATAGACTGTTTAAAAAAATTTGGAAAATCTGCATCCTCTAGGGTTATCCAATATGAAAAAGAAGAATCTCGCGGAACATATCCTATATCAATTAAATCTTTATTTTTAATCTTTACAAGCTTCCGATAACTATCTTCTCCAATGATGCTGATTGATTTTCCTATAAGAGACTTCCATCCCTCAGGTGGAAGGTTCGTGATTTGAATCTTTAAATGGATAGGAGCTTTTTGGATTGTAAATTTCTGCTCGACTGAAAAATCTCGACTTGTGCTTAGTAAATAAACTGACATCTCAATGGGTTCATTCGGTAGCTTCTCATAGATGGCTTTTATTTTGTCTGCCTTGATAGTAAGTATCGAAGTTGTTTTATTCCAGGAGATTTCTTTGAAAGAAAAAGACCCATTTTTTATGCCTTGAAACACAACTTTAGATTCATTCAGATCTAAATCGATCTTTTGAGGAATATTATTTATTTTGATTTCTATTTGCGACGTTTCCGGCGTAATTAAATTGAAAGGGAGAAGTCCTTTAATTTCCGAAGAAATATTCGGCGAAGCCTCGTCTTGGCATCCTTTTTCCTCCTTACATCCGTGAATACTTTCATCCCACCCTGCTGATGAGCGGGCCGTCTCTACAATTATCGGCATTGAGTATATTTTTTTATTTTCCGCAAGAAATTCTACTGATGCATTTTGATTTTTGCCTTCATCAGATCCAGGCAACATCCACAGAAGATCATTTACAATTTTAGCATCAACCAGATTAGTTACTTTCAGAACTTTTATAGGTTTAACAGAATCATTGTTTAGATCGGCATGTTTAAGTTCAGCAAATTTAATTTGAACTGTCTCTAGCCTTAAAGGAGCAGCGAAAGACAAACTCGTATACAGAAAAAAAATATATATGAAACAATTTTTAAAATTCATTAAAAACACCCTTTCACGAGTTAAAATCAAATTCAAGCCCTTTAGTTTTAAAAGAAAAAAATTTCTTCCAGTGAAATCTAGCTTATAAAAAAAACTCAAAATCAATTCCCCGTACCCAATCCCCGAAAACAAATCCAAGAACGAAAGATATGAGCGCAGCCGAGGCGGCAAGGAGGGATTGGCCAAGTGGCCATCCCGACGAAGACAACGAAGGATCCGCTCATATATTTCGTTCGCAATCCAATTCATTAGTTAAAAGAGGTATTCTACTCCGGCCGTTAGTGTCGTCATCTGATGAGTCACGCTGGAAGCGCTATCAATTCCGCGCGAGCCGCTTCCGGAAAAGTTTGCGCCGAACAAATCATACATTAATTCACCACGCAAATTCATGCGTGACGTCCATTTGTAAGTTCCAAAAGCTGAAAAAGAAGTCCATTTTCCAGACGACGATGAACCAGAGGTCCGTGGTGTTTCATCGATCGATGGGCTGTAAAAATAAAGCAATCTTGCACCCAAAGAAATCGGTGAGGTTTCTTCCAATGGAAAACTCCCGCCCAAGCCGATTGCAAAACCACCAACGCTGATCGAGGTGTATGCAATTGGCGAAGAGTCATCAACCGAAGCAGTGATTTTCGAATATCCACCCAAAACCTGAAAACGCGGCCCCCAAAAATCTTCGTTTAATAAAAAATTATGTCCTAACAACAACTTGGTTTCAGTTGTTGAAATATTTATTTTATCTGGTTTGGATCCAGAATAATTATTTGGTATAGAAGAAATATATTGGCGTAAACCACCATCTAAAAACCAATCTGTAGTCAACCACAACTCACCCTGAATATGTGCTGAAGGAGTAAAGCTGTTGCTGCCATTGACTCCACCTGCCGAATTCAACGTATTGCTCACATTGTATGTGCCAAGACCAACCATCATAGCCACAGAGCCTAAAGAGGCCTGTTGATTAGGTCTCCACTCTTGTGAATCACCCGAGCCAACCGTCACTGCCTTATCTGCTCGTCCATTGATATCAGTGATCAAAGCACCATCACCGGTTTTAACAGTTGGAGAGTACTCGATAAAGTCTATTGGAATGAGCTTCATACCTGGTTGAATAGCCTGAGCACTGCGCTCCAACGTTACCGAAGCAAAACTAATCGAATCGTCGACCTTGTCTAAATGCACACGACCGATAATTTCTTTTTCTGTACTGATAATAAAATGAAATTTTGGATGGCGATTAATTTTTAAGATTTGCACAACTGACAAGTCTTTTCCATCTCGCAATCCCTGACGAGAACCCGCATTGATAGTCACCATCTGAGCTTTACGTGATAAAATCACGCCGACATATGGAATTTTATTAATTAGGTTTTGCCAAAGAGTTTGTTGCTGTTTCTGTAAATCAGAAATTTCAAACCCTGCATAGTCTTTCAAAGTTTCTTGAGCTAAAACAAACCCCTCATTGGCCGTAAATAAATTCATGTAAATAGCAATTCCTAAGGGACCCTTGCTAATCCGAGTCGTCAACAAAGAATCGACTCCTAATTTCTTCATCACAGCTTTGGCTTCGTTGGGATTTTCTTCTATTTTTTCAGGTACAATTTTTAAATCCTGTGGCCATGCTTTGACTGCCCACCGACGGTCCTCTTCTACTAATTGCAACAGCTGAGCAGACAAAGGCCTAGCATAGATACCAGACATATTGTCAATCGCAGGTGCTACTGCCACGGAGTGAATAGACAAACTGTCATCAACACTGCTTTTGAATACAGTGTTCTGAGCAAACACTTGCAAACAAGTGCTAAAAAGAAAAAATAACAACAACCCAGACCTGTGCAAAGGTAGAATTTTTTTGTGCATGCATTGATTATCATCTGAAAGGTCAAGCGCGGTCAAATTTTCTTCAAGAACAAGACTGAAATATCCGAAACATCTATCATGTTGTTAGCACGCTTCTGTTTATATTTTTTTATTTCAACTTTCCTGCAGCAGGCTTGGGCTCAAATTGATCAAAGTAGTCTCATGTTATTGCAAAAAACTGGACAAGAGTCTGGCGAGAATACAGACCAGAAAAATGGATCATCAAATCATGTTAATAAATTTTATCAGTCTGAAACATATCAAACAAAAAAAATTGTTAAAACTGTCAAGAATATCAATCCGCCACAAAATTCAGAATTTGAGAAAGTAACGACTGACAAGACTGATAATTATGCACAAAAAAAAATGACATCAAATACCAGTCACCGTAATAAAAAAAATATCGATGAAAATTTAGAGAAAATGGTTTACCCAGAGCGCTTACAAGGCTTGGCTGTTAAAGAACAACCAACAGTCTTTGTTGAAAAAAAAATAAAACGTAAAACTGCAAATGCCGAAAAACAAAATGAAACCAATTTAGACGTTAAAAATGCCAGTGTCGATTCTGATGAACAAAATGATACAACGGACGAAAACAAGAATGACGAAGCCTTGGATCTTAACTTTTCAACAGATTTTATGAATTTGATGAGCGGAAAAGAAGCATCACAAGTTGAAAATTATAAACAAAAGCTGCACCCAGATGACAATAGAATAAATCGCATTGAGGTCGGCATTGCAACAGGCGCAGTAAGCAATCGATCTAAATCTAATTATTATTACCGAGATTACTCAACATTTTCTCCTGCCCTGCAAGTAGATGGTAAATTTTGGCTTTCGCCTTTTTTTGGTTTAGGCGGATCCTATCTCACCTCAGTAGGAGCGGCCATTGATGGAAATCAAGAATCCAAAATATCCGCGCATCATGAATGGGAAGAAATCTCGTTGAATATGCGAAAATACTTTGGCATCTATAGAAAATCTCCATCCATTACTTTTGGTTTAGTTTACAGCGAATACAAATTATCAGTTCCCTCTGATGATACCAGTCGCATACAAACGAAATCTGCAGGACTGGGATTGCATCTTAGCACTCGACTGCCATTGACAAGAATTTACGCGCAGAGTTTTGGCTTGCAAGCCATTCCTCGGGTACAAAATACAGAACTCAGTACAGGAATTTCTGCGTCTTCTGGAAATGATCCAACTTCGATGAAATTTTCTATTGATACCGGTGGCGAAATAAAATTTAAAAGACAGAGCTTAATGACTTGGAAATTATTATACTCGCTAGAAAATAATAAATTTGATGGCCAAGCCGACAAGATAGACCCTAAAAGCAATATCAAACCGCAAGGCGTTTCTGTTGAGAACTCATTTGTTTTATTTTCTATCGGATATACTTGGGGACAATAGTCCTGAAGTATATCTAGAATATATCCAGAATGCTTTCTGCTGCTGGCAGTAAATCCAGTTTCTACAATCTCTTTTGCTGCTCTAGTTTTATATTGGCCAAATATTGGTTAACATAATTATATGAGTCTAAGGGTTTTAATTGCCGACGATACTGGTTTTGTACGCGAGTTGCTGATTCAGCAATGTGAGAGCCTTGGTTATATCATCGTCGGAGAAGCTGCCAACGGACAAGATGCCGTCAGTAAAGCCTTTTCATTATGTCCTGATGTTGTCTTGATGGATCTTGTTATGCCGGTCATGAATGGCTTTGAGGCTGCTGAACAAATTCATGCAGCCATGCCGCAAATTGATTTGGTGGCGCTTTCAAGCCTTGAAGATGAAGATATATTACAACAATCAATGGCTCGTGGTTTTAAAGCATTTTTAAAAAAGCCTCTGCAAAGGCAACAGTTTATTCAAACTTTTCAATCAATAGAGTTTCAAAGAAAGGGACGAAAACATGCTTGAGTTCAAATCCGTAATAAAAACATTAATTTTTACTGTTGTCTTAATTATGCTGATGCAAATTAAAATAGAGAACAGAAGTATTGAACGACATTTTTTTTCATGGACAAGAAGCTCATCGATTGGAAATTTTTTAAATAAAACCGCAGAAGGTGCAGTTTTAGTAATACACCAAAGCGTTGCTTTTGTGAAAAAAGCAACTGGCGGTTCTCAGGGATCATCGTTAGGCGACAGCATTAGCCAAAAAGCTAGCCGGATCAACCTGGATTTCCAGAGACTACATCATCAAAGCACTGAGAGCTCTTCAACGAATAGCTCCAGTGCTGATGAATAATAATTAATTTGTACCCTTACCTTTGACATCTGATCGCGGAGGGGTGGCTTGACTTGTCGGCAACATGGATGAGTAATTTGTTGCTGGCAATAGACTGCCTCCATCTCGTGCGCCACAAGCATTAGCATACACTCCACCAAGACCCGCAAAAGCCAATACGATCGCCAAGAAATACTTGTTCATAAATCCTCCTATACATTTGGTTTTTGAACCTACTCTCACAACTGATTACATAGCGATCTTTGTGCCAACGAACACATTTCAGAAGAGTTGGAATTGATTTGATATATCAGTAAGATAGAGGCCGTCTCAAAATGAGACAGCGACAATTACGACTGCGATCTAGACAGGTGAATTCCCAATTTTGTCAAAAGTGCCAGGCCCTGTTTCTTGTCGCGTGCTGACAAGAAACAGGGCCTGGCACC
>CAZMVK010000096.1:12787-13877 GCA_964569545.1 uncultured Bdellovibrio sp. | reverse complement strand
TACCTACAAATTGTCTTATGTAAATCAAACTGGTGATGAGTTGATTATGCATTTTGCAGGACGAGGCGAGGCCTTGGGAATTATGTCAGTGATGACTGAGCCTAAAGTGTTTCCCTTTCATGCAATTTCTAAAGGGAACTCAAGATTTTTATTAATTCACCGTGAGAATTTTATTTCTGACTGGATAAAATATCCTGAGGTCATGTTGCGTTTTCAAAATGATTTACAAGGCAGGTTGTTTCGTAGTTATGATGAAAAAAGAATTGAACGATTGTCCTTGGCTGAAAGAATTGCTCATTTGCTTATTTATTTGTGCAATCACAAGACAGTAGTTAAAGGTGTGATCACTGTTCCTATCACGCGAAGAGAAATTGCGGCCTACGTTGGGGCTTCAATAGAGGCCGTGATTCGACAAATGAGCCAGTGGAGCTCTAAGGGTTACATTCGTACTGCAGACCGTTTTATCGAAATTTTAAACAATCAAGCATTGGCAGAAATTGCGGGTCTTGAGGTCAATAAAGCCAGTAATCAAATCACTCAATGTGAACAGCCGCTGACTAAATTGTGGACGGGAACATCAGTCAATACTGTTGCGAGCTACTGGTGTGAATAAACTTTAGAGACTTTTTAAAATTTCTTTGAATTGCTCTGGAGTTAATCTTAATGCCTGTTCATTTAGCTGCGATAAATCTTTGTCACAAATATTAAGGGCTTTGTGCAGTGTTTTTCTGTTTGGATTTAAATAAAGCAGACCTGTTAATATCTCAGATTTATTGTTGTGCTCTTCTAAAGACTTAAGTGCAGAAATTTTATCATGAACATCATAATAATTTTCAGATTTTTTTCTTAAACGAACATAATGGTTCACGCCAATTTGCACCATCACTGAATCGCCGTCTTGATAACTGATTTCTTGGTGGTCCATGACTTCGACGATATCAATGTCTTGCAATACTTGATCGTGTTCTTTTACATATTTAAAACTCATATGTGATTGATCATGATTATTAAAAGTCACACAAGGGGAAATGATGTCGATAACTGCTGTTCCCGGAAATTTCATGGCTGCTTGCAGAAGAGGGACCAATTG
>CAZMVK010000096.1:0-12777 GCA_964569545.1 uncultured Bdellovibrio sp. | reverse complement strand
CCTGAAAAAGATCGGGCGACAAAGGGGGCTCCGGCGTGAATGGCAAGCGAGCAGATGTCCATTTGGCCAAAAGGATTTTTCTCTCCTGATTTAAGTTCTGCATCCAATTCAGAGGTTGCAGAAAATTGTCCCTTAGTCAGTCCATAAACACCGTTGTTGGCAACGATGTAACACATCTGAACGTTGCGACGAACCAAATGTAAAAACCCGCCAAGACCGATGCTTGCGGTGTCGCCATCACCACTCACGCCTATGATGTGAAAATTATTTTTAACAACTGAGGCTCCCGTTGTTAGCGGAGCCATGCGACCATGCATCGAATTGAAACCAAAAGATCTATTTGAAAAATACCCAGGTGTTTTTGAAGAGCAACCGATGCCAGACATCTTTAAAGTTTCATAAGGATTTATTTTTGCTTGAAACATGGCTGTCATGATGGCGCCTGTGATTTGATCATGTCCACAGCCTACACATAAAGTGGATTTGCCACCTTGGTAAAAATCTTTAGTGCATGAATTGGGATTGAAATCAGAAGAGTTCATATCATTACCTCCGCAATTTTCTCTGCCGAAATTGGCATTCCGTCGTAATTCGCAATAAAATGAAGACGAGAAGCCAACTCCGGCCATTCAGTTTGCAAAATTTTGATCATCTGTCCATCAACGTTTTGTTCAACAACAAATACTTTTTCGTGTTTGTTGATGAAATCTTTAATTGAATCAGTCAGTGGTAGAGCGCGAATTCTTAAATAATCAAATCCAAACGCAGTCAGGCTTTTGAGTTCATTGATCATAGAATCGCTGGAGCCAAAAGCAATCACGCCAATTTTTTCTCCGTTACTTTCAATCAATGGTTGTGGGACTAAGTTTTTAGCTGTGATCCATTTGCGTTTTAATTTTTGAATCAATGCCATGTATTCTGTGCTTTTTTCAGTATAGCCGGCTTTCATGTTATGGCCAGACCCTCGAGTTAAAAATGCGGCTTCCATTTTTGGCATTCCTGGCAGCACTCGATGGCTGATTCCGTCACCATCTGGATCTCCATATCTTTCGTATTTTGACCAATCAATCACATCTTTGTTGGTCAGCAATTTGCCGCGATTGAATGGTTTGTTTGGGTATTGCAATTCATCGCAAAGCCAATAATTCATGCCGATATCTAAATCGCTTAAAACAAAAACCAACTGTTGTAGTTGTTCTGCAAGGTCAAAGGCTGTTTGTGCGAACTCGTAACACTCGGTTGGATTGGCTGGGAATAGGCAAATATGTAATGTGTCTCCGTGAGAGGCGTACACACAACTTAGAATATCTGCTTGCATTGTTCTGGTAGGCATTCCAGTTGAGGGGCCAACGCGTTGAACATCCCATATAACGCTTGGGATTTCAGAATAATAAGCATAACCACTGGCTTCCTGCATAAGGCTAAGTCCTGGTCCTGAGGTCGATGTCATCGCTCGAGCACCTGCCCAGCCGGCACCCAGTACCATACAAACAGCCGCTAATTCGTCTTCAGCCTGAAGAATTGCAAATTTATTTTGAGAGTTTTCATCTTTTCGATATTTTTGTACTAGAGAAATAAACTTTTCACCAAGAGATGTTGCCGGAGTGATCGGGTACCATGAAAAAACAGTACAACCACCCATTACGCCGCCAAGAGCCGCTGCCGTGTTGCCATCAATAAGCATTTTGTTGGTGTTTGCATTCATTTTCGTTAATTGTAAATCCGCATTCAGTTGTATATTGCTGCGATAAAAATTTCTTCCAGCAAGCAGGGCATTACGATTGGCCTCAAGCACTTTGGTTTTATCACCTAAGAAAAATTGCATGGATTGTTCAATTGATTCCTGGTTGATGCCAAGCATTTCTGCTATCACGCCAACGTAAACCATGTTTATCAAATAGCGTTTAACTTTGATGGAGTCTGATAAGTCTGCAACTAGATTTTTAAAGGGCACTTTAATTATTCGATCCGATTTGAACTCATCAGAAATTTTAATATCATCGCTGACAATCAATAGGCCAGTTTTGTTCAAATGATGGATGTCATCGTTGATGGAAGCTTGATTCAGGCAAACAACAATATCAGCAACAGATTTTTTAGCTAAAAAACTATTTTGGTGGGCACGAATCCAAAACCAAGTTGGCATGCCTGCAATATTCGAAGGAAATAAATTTTTACCAGCTACTGGAATGCCCATGTTAAATATGGCTCGCATCAATATGTTATTGGCTGATTGGCTGCCGCTGCCGTTAACTGTAGCTATACAGATATTAAGATCATTCACTTTCATGTTTTCTCCAGATCAAGATCACAGCGTGATAATAGTCATAGGTAATGATCAACATTAAATGTTAAAAATTGTGTATCGTCAAATTATTGATATCCAGTTCTATTCTCAAACATAGATAGAGAAAAACGGGAGCCGTATGGAAAATGATAAAAAACCGATCGTTTATTCTTGTTCTGGATGTTCATCGGCCGCTCAGCTCGCAAATCATATAGCGGTACGAATGGACAGAGCACGGATAGCTGAGATGAGTTGTATTGCTGGAGTTGGTGGCGATGTACGAAGTTTAGTAAATGTAGCAAAATCTGGACGGCGCATTGTTGCACTTGATGGCTGTGCATTAAAATGTGTTGAACACTGTTTGCAACGCCATTCTGTCGTGGCGGACTGTCATTATGTGATGTCTGATCTTGGTGTTGAAAAAAAATACCATCAGGATTTTGACAAAGAGCAGGCTGAAATTGTGTATAAAAAAATTATCAGCGAATTAAGTTGGGACGTTTAGTCCCAGCTTAATAATCTTTTTTCGCCACTCAGCTTTTGGATTTCGGTGATATCTTGAGAAACTTCGATGACACCTTTGTAGGCTTTGTTTTTATCTCTGATTGCAAAGTAACGAATGTGGATCATACGGCCTTTGAATTGAATCCAAAAATCTGCATCATCTTTATTGCCGTTTTTAAACTCTTCTAAAATTTTTAATACTGTATGTACGCTCTTCGGTGGGTGGCAGAAGCGAACTTCTCGTCCAATAACACCAGCGCTGCGAGGAAACACTCGGTGTTCGCCTCGATTGTAAAAGAGAACTCGATCATTTTCGTCAACAAATGTTAGATCAAAGGGGATGAACTGTAGCATTAAATTTATTTGCTCTAAATTCATGCTGCCTTCTTGCATTTTTAAAAATACTGACTCAAGGTTTCGATCATTTGATATAACTTGATGAGCTGTATTGCTATTCAAGATATGTTCAGTGATTTCATATTTAGTTTCACTGACAAAGCCTATTTCTTCTTCGCCAAGACTCATTTCTTTCCATTCGTCTTCGGTTACAAGGTCTAAAGAATTTGGGAATAGTCTAAGTTCTTCAACTTGCATCAATCTTTTAATTTCAGATAGGGTGTAGTTGATAAGATTCTGTAAGTCAGAAAAATCATGATTTTCGACTTTAGCTCGAATGTCTTTAAGCATTTGCCTTATGCTATCGTGAAAAGCCCACATGCCGTTGCTAGGGCCAAGCCATCCATGCTTTTCAAGAAACGGAAATAATTGATTTTCTTTTCGAGCAAAACGTTTTTCGATCTCACATAGATGGTTAAAAATATTATAAAATTTATGCGGGTCACTCTTGGGATCTAAATAGAGCAGTTCATTAATAAGTTCGTTTAATACTGACGACTCTTGAAAGTAGTTTTTAATTGGATGCCAAGAAGGTAGGTGTTCAAGATAAAATGGTTGATTCATATAGAATAGATAATAGTAGTCGTGTCATATGGTTATGATTTACGTCAGTGATAAGATGTTTTAATAAAAAAAGTCTGTGCACAGTTGCTGCTCTTAGCTCTTCCCTTGATTTCGTATTGAAATTATTTTATCGCTACGCTGGATTACGTGAACTCTAACCAAAAAATACTGATAAAAAATGGTGCAAATTGAAAACAAATACTACAAATCTTAATTCTACAAAGTATGGACGACAGCTTCTAATTTTTTTATTTATTTTGGTGTTGACCATGATAGCTCTCGGAGGATTGACTCGTTTAACCCGTTCAGGATTATCGATCGTTGAGTGGAAGCCTGTGACAGGGATTCTTCCGCCGCTCAATGAAAGCCAATGGCAAGAGCAATTTGAGTTGTATCAAAACTCACCTGAGTATCTTCAAATCAATAGTCATTTTCAAATTGAAGATTATAAAAAAATATTTTTTTGGGAGTATTTACATCGTCTTTTTGGAAGAATAATTTTTATTGTTTCCATGGTGGTTGCTGTTTTTCTTTGGCGTCGTCAGTTGTTAAAATTAAGTCATGCCTTGTTATTACCGCTTGTGGTTTTATCGCAAGGACTTATCGGTTGGCTTATGGTCCTCTCTGGCTTGAATTCACGCCCTCATGTCAGTCAGTATATGTTAGCGATGCATTTTTTCACCGCGCTTTTATTGGTCTATTTAATCATCTGGATTGATGATCGAATTCGTCAGAAAACAAAAGTAATATTACTGCTAAAGCAAAAGCTATTATTTTTATTAGTTGGGTTGTTACTATTTTTACAAGTATTTTGGGGGAATTTGGTAAGCGGCTTAAAAGCTGGATATTATTATAATAGTTATCCTTTGATGTATGGCAGATTTTTTCCAGTGGACGGCTTAAATCTGCATCCAGAGTATTTAAATTTTTTTGAAAATCCAGCAACTGTACAATGGGTACATCGTTGGCTGGCTGTATTGCTTTTCACTATGATTGGTGTATTTGCATTTACATTTTTAAAAAATAAAAAAAAGACATGTCTATTAATAGAGCGTGATATTTATCAATTGTTTGTGATTGCGCTTGTACAGCTGGCATTAGGGGTGTCAACTTTGGTCTTATCAATTCCAATGTATCTTGCTGTGTTCCATCAAGTTGTTGCAACCCTACTTGTCAGTCAATACTTTGTTTTGTCTCACAAAATTCAAATTTAATTATTTTATTGTGATCTATGTCATCAAAGATGACGGCGGTCATCTCGACCTAGCGATAATTTGAACAGCTTTGACTAGATGTAGTGTTTCCATTGAACTGATTTCATGAACTACTTAACTCGACAAATTGTTTTTAGAGAAATTCCAAACGAAGTTTCAATGTCATATTTGATTACTGGCTGCGCTCTCCGATGCCTTGGTTGTCATTCGGCAGATTCGTGGAATGCAGAGGGTGGGAAGCCTCTGACTTTAGAAACTCTAACAGTGCATTTGCAAAAATATAAAGAATGGATCACCTGTGTTTTGTTTATGGGTGGCGAGTGGCATGAGGCAGAGTTGATACAATTTTGTCAATTGGTGCGTGGTCAAAAAATAAAAACCGCACTTTATACAGGGGCCGAGCAGGTCTCACCACAATTGCTGGCGTGTTTAGATTATTTAAAAACAGGTTCATACGTCAGGGCCTTGGGTGGTTTAGACAGCAAGCAAAGCAATCAGAAGCTTGTGAATGTATTCACCGGCGAGATTCTCAATTCATATTTTATCAATCAAGAAAATCAAAACAATCAGGAGGTTTTGTGATACGTTTAAATGAAACACAAATAAGTAAAAAGACACAATTCATATCTAAATATATGTCCAATATGAATGCGGCAGACAGTTCTAAAATGGATGCCAATGCCAATGTGTCATTAAAGAATATTTCAACACTTGAGTCTGAAATTCATAAAGACATTAATATTCAAGTCAACAGACACTTGGTCAAAAACAAAATTGAACAGTTGTTTGGGCGTGAGCTGGCTGACGAATACGAAAGACAAATAGAGAGCCATGAAATTTATGTTCATGATGAGACCTCGTTGAAGCCCTATTGCGTATCTATTTCTATGTATCCATTTTTATTAGATGGTATGACAAAAATGGGTGGTGAATCACGTGCGCCTAAAAATCTTCCTGCATTTTGTGGCTCCTTTGTGAATTTGGTTTTTGCAATCAGCGCTCAGTTTGCAGGCGCGATTGCAACGGTTGAGTTTTTAACTTATTTTGATCATTTTGCTCGTCATGATTTTGGTGATGATTATTTACAAACACACAGCAAACAAATAGAAGGTTTTTTTCAACAGGTGGTTTATTCAGTCAATCAGCCCGCGGCAGCAAGGGGTTACCAAAGCGTTTTTTGGAACATTTCAATTTATGATCAGTATTATTTTGAAAGTTTGTTTGAGGGTTTTGTTTTTCCTGATGGCGACAAGCCTAATTGGCAAACACTAAGTGCTTTGCAGAAATGCTTTATGAAATGGTTTAACAAAGAACGCGAAAAGGCATTGTTAACATTTCCAGTGGTAACGGTAGCGATGTTAACAGAAAATAATCGAGTGCGCTGTCGCGAGTACAGTCAATTTTGTGCTACTGAACTTTCAGAGGGAAATTCATTTTTTATTTATCTCTCAGATACCGCCGACAGTTTGGCCAGTTGTTGTCGTTTGCGAAATGAGATCACTCGGACAGATTTCAGTTATTCATTAGGCGCGGGGGGGGTTGCAACAGGCAGCTTAAATGTGATCACGATGAATATGAATCGTTTGATTCAAAATAGCAGAGATCTATCTGAGCAAGTTGTGAAAATTCAAAAATATCAAGTGGCATATCGTAAGCTGATGGAGGATTTCAAAGCCAATGGCATGTTAACAGTTTATGATGCTGGCTTTATATCTATGGATAAACAGTATCTGACAATTGGTATTAACGGCATGGTCGAGGCTGCAGAGTTTCTTGGGTTGGAAGTTTCTGACAATGAAGAATACAAAAGATTTTTACAACAGCATTTAAAAATCATTTATGACCTCAACAAGGCCGCAAAAAAGCATTACGGATATTCTTTTAATACTGAATTTGTTCCGGCTGAAAATCTGGGTGTGAAAAATGCCAAATGGGATCAAAAGGATGGTTATTATGCCCCGAGAGAATGTTACAATTCATATTTCTATATTGTAGAGGACAACGATATAGATTTTACTGACAAGTTGAATCTGCATGGACATGAGGTCATTCAGTATCTCGATGGTGGTTCTGCCTTGCATTTGAATATGGAAGAGTATTTAACCAAACAACAGTATGTTTATTTATTAGACCAGGCGGCACGTGTTGGTTGCAATTATTTTTGTACAAACGTGAAGGTGACAGTTTGTAATGATTGTCAGAAGATAACTAAAAAAACACAGACGACTTGTTCGCACTGTGGTTCTGCTGATGTTGATTATGCGACCAGGGTTATTGGTTATTTGAAACGAGTTTCTTCATTCAGTACACCACGACAGATTGAGCAATCTACCCGACATTATCATCAGTTAGCAAAAATGCGGCCTCAATCTTCTTTAACATTTATCAACACAGCTGTTGCCGAATAAAGCTTTTCGTAGCTGCCATAACCATAAAGCTATGGCGGCTATAAAACCAACCATCGCAGTTAACAACTGAAGCTCATAATTTTCTGGAAAAATACTGAGTGTTAAAACTAAACGCAGGATCGAAGCTGTTAGAAATAATATAATTGTCGGCAACAAAAGCTTGGCACTTTTCTCATGATCCAATGAATGACCAGCATGAGCCAAGGTCACTCGAGTAGCCACCATTAATGTTAAGAGTGAAAAACCTGCGATAAAAACCAAATGTTGAAGGCCCAGCCATTTTGCCTGATTTTCAACGGAGACAAAGGATAGCAGTGTGTATCCTAAGATAAGCATCCAGACAGCTGAGCGTAGGCCGATGCCGACATAGGATCGTGTCATTGGTTTCTGTAAAATTTTAAAATGTTTGATTGCAATGAACAGGCAAACAAAAGCGCGCAATTGGTAAGAAGGTTGGATGACATTTAAGAATTCACCAACAAACGAAAGATTCAGCGTGATTGCCAGGGCTAAAAATTCCAGACGTTTTTTATTATTACCTGCTGTTTCTGGGGAAATGGCAGAGGGGACTCGTGTCAACATTGGCACTAAACGACTACCGAGACCTAGAATTAAATTCAAAGTAAACGCCTGTCCAGACAGAAGATATATATTGGAAAAGCTTATCGGAATATTTAGCAAGTGAATAATTGGAGCGATAATTGAGCTCAGTAATGCAAATGGTAAAAAGATAAAACCTTCAAACGGAATTTGTTTTCTGACGACAAAACGACTGCCAATAAAAACTATTAAAAAAAGCACTTGGGCTAAAAATAAATTGGCCGATTGGTAAATCATGTTATTTAAGTTCAACAGTAATTGCGCTAGGACGAAGAGACCAGAAAGTATAATCTCAATTTTATTAGCTGTGTCGGTTTTTGTCATTCGTGGAATAGCGGTCATTAAAAAACCACAAATAAAAGACCAAAGAAATCCAAAAAACATCAAATTGGCGTGAGCATTTCGAGGATAAAAAACGATCCATTGTTGTTGATGAAAAAACCAAATTAATGCTGCGACAGTGGCTGCCAACAGACCTATTGGAAAATGCAATTTATAGGGATCTTTTTGATATTTTAGTAAGCTGATCATATTAAAATTCTTTCTGATTTTTATGTATTTCTTTAACTAGCATTTCTGGTTTCAAGATGCTGATCTGTTGATCTGTGGTTGCGATGATTCCTTTTTTTGACCAATCACTCATCACGCGAATGACGGATTCGACTGAGGCACCTAAACAATCTGCAATTTCTTTGCGTGTTAATGGCAGCGGCAGAGTCCAAAGATCTGGGTTGGTGTTTTTTTCTTTTAAGTTTAGCAGTAAGATGCCAACTTTTTGCGCCAGTGATGATTTGCTTAAAGCCTTTTGGATTTGCAGCAGTTCCATGCGTTCAGAGAGTGAGTTTTGAATACGAAAAATCAGTTCCGGAGTCTGAGACCATTGTTGAAGATATGTTGCTTTCGGAATTTTTAAAAAGCGAGAAGATCCCATAGCGACAACAGTCACCGGGTATGTGGGTTTTGCTTGTGTCATAATAAATGCGCCTATGACATCGCCTGGGATTGCGAAATGCACAATAACATCTTCACCAGAAAATGTTTGTTTAACTAGTTTATAAGCTCCACTGAGTACGATTCCAAAATGTGTGGCCTCATCGCCGCTTTGAAAGAGAACCTCTCGATGGCATGATGTGGCTATAGTTCCACTCTGACAAAGATCTGTGATTTGCTGCCGTGTCATCTTGGTAAAAAATGAACAGTTGATTAGTTCATTGATAGCGGCTTCAAGAGCTGTCATTATTGATCTCCTTTGATCAGTTGCAATAGCACAGTATAAATCGCTTCAGCTAATTTTTGCGGATCGTGTAGCATTTGGTAATGTTGAAACATCCGTGGGAAATATTGTTTAGCCTGATTATCGACAGTCAGTGCGTATGGCAAAATACCCCGAGAGGTGGCCTCGAGGCAAGCTTGGCGAATGTCCTGAATGCCATGATTGCCTTCATAACCATCAAGATCCGTTGGTTTGCCATCGGTTATTAATAATAAAAGTTTTTTGTGAGTAGTAGCTTTGGCTAGATTTTCAGTAACATGGCGAATTGCGGGACCCAAACGAGTGTAACCTGTGGGCTCTATCAGATGTTGTATCTGAAAAAAATGTTCCCAGTTTTGCTTAGGATTTTTGTAATTTTGCAGAAAACAGTTTTTCCGAGTTTCACTCCAAGTGCCAGCGATACTGACGTTGTCAAAAATATTTTCAAATAAAATCCCACACAACCCAATAGCTTCGATGATCACATCCAGTACTCGTTGATTAGCAACCCACGAGTCTGATGACATGGATTGGTCAAAAAGAATATAAATGGTACATTCTTGAAGAGACTTGCTTTTGCTTTCATACCAACGAGCTTCGACATTTTTTCGCTTTATAAGTGCAGGTATATCTCGCACATAAGAATCGTAATCAATCTCTTCTCCGTCTTTTTGTCTTCTTTTCCATAGAAATTGATTGTTCAAGCTTTGAATTTTACGTTTCCATATTTCAATATTTGCGGTGTGCTTTGATATAAGATTTTTTTTATGATCATTAACTTGTGTTTCTAATTGTAATGGATCTTCAAATAGTCGGCAATAATTGTTGAGATATTTCGTCGATTTCGCATGCCACTCTGGATAAAGAAATGATTTGGCATGTTCATGTTTAATTTCGTCATTGTTTAGAAAATTTAAAAACATATTATCTGATTGATAAATCGACTGTGCCGCCTCGCCACCACGAGTAACCTTGTTAAGGTCTAATTCATCCAGGGCATTACTGTGCTGTTCCAGTTCGTCATCGCCGTTGTCAATACGATAACCACCTTGGTATTCGTCAGCCGTTTCCAGTTTTTCAAATGAATGTGTGACGGGATTGGCTTTTTCTTTTTCGATATCAACATGTTCGATCATTCCACTGTGAGGCTTGTTTTTTACTGTCGTCGGGGCTTTGTTTTCATTTCTTTTATTTTGGTCTTGTAAGGATTGAGAGGGCAAAATAAAGGCTTCATCGATTGAAACCAGGCAAGGTGTTGAGAGTAATAAGAACAACGGCAGTTTTTCATTTTTCTTTAAGTTGTATTTTAGTTCTGTTTCTACCGATTCTTTTTTTTCTCGTAATAGGTAAAGTTCTTTCCAGACAAGCCAAAGAGGCGTGTTAGTGTTTTTTTTCTGCTGAGAGGTTATCTGATTAAATATGTTATGTTGTAATGTATGATATTCAGGAAATTGAGCATCCAAATAACAATTAATTTTATGAATATGCGACAGATGCTCAAGTCGTTGTTCAATTGCCGAGATGTGTTTGTTTTGATTGTACAGTTTCAAATTAAAAGATGCCGAAGTTTGTAAAATAAGATTTAGATAGAAAAGCCGGTTTTCTTGGTGGTGAATGTATTGAGGTAAAAAAAGATTTTGGTTTTGCAAGCCAACATAACGAGTGCTTGCGACAATCTGTGGTTGAAATTTAGGTTCAAATAAGGCGCTGGCGAACGCTTCTAATGATTTACATAAAACAAGCCATTCATTTTCAGATATATTTTTGCTTTTGTTTTTTGTTAAAAGATCTCTCGGCCACAATTGCTGAAAAATCTTTTCAATCGGATTCATTATAAACTCAGATCTATCAAGTCTTTCAGAGAGCGCACAATTTGCGGATCATCTGACAGCACTTCGGCAATGCTTACATAACATGCTTGTCTTGGGTTCATGCCATCTTTAATCAGTTGAGAGGCGTAAACAAGTAACCTTGTTGAAACGGTTTCGCGCAGATTGAACTCGCTCATTTGTCTCAGTTTGCTTGCCAGTTTGACTAGTTTTGCCGCTTGTTGAGTGGTCGTTTGAGTCATCTCAGAGAGTAATCGTGTTTCGTCTTCAGCATTCAAATAAGTCATCATCATGTTGATAAATCTTTGTCTGGTCGACGGCTTGAGTTCTTTAAAACCTTTTTGATAACCAGGATTGAAGCTTGCCACACACATAAATTCTTTAGGGGCTTTGACAACTTCGTTGGTTCTATCTAAATAAATTTCTCGACGGTGATCTGTCAGAGGGTGCAGAGCGACGATGACATCTTCTCTGGCCTCGGCAATTTCATCTAAATACAAGAGAGCTCCCAAACGCATGGCGCGAGTCACAGGGCCATCTTGCCAGACGGTATCAGCACCTTTGATGAGAAATCTTCCCAACAAGTCTGCGCTGCTTGTGTCTTCGTTGCAGGCAACTTTAATCAGCGGAACAGATAATTTTTCGGCCATGAATTGCACCAGCTGTGATTTGCCACAGCCGGTGGGGCCTTTAAGTAGAAGAGGAAGATTGTTTCTGTAACAACGTTCAAAAACTTCGACTTCATTATGTGATGGGAAAAATAATGTTTTTTCGTTTAACTGTGATTTCATTTTTCCCTACCAAATTATTATTTACGAACCTCGCCAACAGGGGCGCCGAAACGAATAAAGTTCCAGATAAAAGCAATGATACCAGCGGTAAACAATGTTGCGGCTAGAATCAGACCTAAAAAGTGAACTTGGATTTCTTTCTGAACAGTCATAAAATCCATTCCCATTTTTCTTTCAAGATAGACTTGTGCAATACCTGCAATGGCGAAGGCGACAGTCATTGCTACCATGCCAATGTTTGAAGTCCAAAAAGCAAAGGTATTCATTGCCGTGTCTTGCATTTTTCTGCCGGTTAAATTTGGTAAAGCGTAAGTGATAATCGCTAAAATCAAACAAGCATATGCACCCCAAAAAGCAAGGTGTCCATGCATCGCTGTAACCAGAGTTCCATGTGTGTAGATGTTTACTTGTGGTAAGGTGTGAGCAAATCCCAAAAATCCTGCGCCAACAAAAGACATTACGGCACAGCCCAGAGTCCACAACAACGCCGTTTTATTCTCAGGCATTCGTCCACCTTTTTTAGCCATCGACAATGCGTAGATTGCCATAGCTAAGAAAGCGACTGGTTCTAAGGCACTGAATACTCCACCAATGATAAGCCAATATTTTGGTGTTCCGATAAAGTAATAGTGGTGACCAGTGCCCAAAATTCCAGACAAGAATGTAAAACCAACGATAATATAAAGCCATTTTTCGATAATTTCGCGATCAACACCAGTCAGCTTGATCAAAAGGAATGACAAGATGGCGCCCATGATCAATTCCCAAACTCCCTCAACCCAAAGGTGAACAACCCACCATCTCCAATAAGAGTCATGTGTTTGGCTGTCAGTACCGATCATACCTGGAAGATATAACAAGGCTGTCATTAATAAACCGAAAAACAAAACAGAACTTGTGGTCGTGTGTTTTTTTCCTTTTAAAATAGTTCC
>CAZMVK010000095.1:10890-13967 GCA_964569545.1 uncultured Bdellovibrio sp. | reverse complement strand
ATTTTCGCAGCAGCAATATTGATTTCATCAACTATTAATTCAAGATTGTAATCCTTTTGCGCAATAGTTGTTCCATTGAAAGTATTTGTCTCAACGATTTGCGCACCGGCTTCCATATATTGTCGGTGAATTTCTCGAATGATATCAGGTCTTGTTAAACACAGAAGATCATTATTACCTTTCAGGTCACCCTGCCAGTTAACAAACCGATCGCCTCGGTAATCCGCTTCTTGCAATTTGTATTGCTGAACCATGGTGCCCATCGCGCCATCCATGATCATAATTTTCTGTTTCAACTCTTTTTCAAGTTCAATCCAACAAGCAGACTTAGGCAACAAAGACATGCGAACCCCCTCTGAAGAGGTAAAAAACATTTACAATAATTTCTTAACTACATCGACAACAAGCTTCGAATCATTCATTACATAAAAATGTACACAGGGTGCTTTGCCCGCAAGCAAACCCTCGACCTGTTTCGCGGCCCATCTCTGACCAATCTCAGGAGCATGCTTAGGGTTCCCTAATATCTCTCCTGAAAGAACCTCGGGAATATCGACAAAAAAGTTTTTTGGAATAGATCTCAGCTGCTCAGCTGAACGCAATACTTTCAAACCAGGAACAATCGGCACTGTAATTCCAGCATCACGACAAGCTTTGACGTATGCAAAATACTTATCGTTATCAAAAAACATTTGCGTAACAATATACTCAGCACCAGCTGCAATTTTTTGTTTCAAAAACTCAATATCAGTTTTTAAATTTGGTGATTCAAAATGTTTTTCAGGATAGCCAGCCACACCCACACAAAAATCCAATGGAGCACAATCCGACATCTCTTCAATGTAATGGCCTTTATTAAGCTCGGTGATCTGCTGAACTAAATCTTTAGCATATTTATTTGACGTGCGATCTTTCGATACAGATTTTTGGAAATTCAAATAATCTCCACGCAATGCCAAAACATTACTGATCCCCAAATAACCCAACTCAATCATTGCATCTTCAGTCTCTTCGCGAGTAAAACCCTCGCACAACAAATGAGCAACAGTATCAATGCGAAAACGATTTTGAATGATCCCACAAATACCAATGGTGCCCGGTCTTTTTTTCATTATACGACGCTTGATACTGCCATCAGATTTCTCATTGTAAAAAGCTACTGACGAGTGCGCTGTTACATCAATCCAAGATGGATTCAATGGAATTAACTGCTCAACAACTTCGATCAAATCTTTCACGCTGCGACCTCTTGGAGGAGGTACGATTTCAAAACTCACTAATGGCTTAGTCGCTTTTTGCAAATGCTCGATAACTTTCATATGTTCACAACCTCAACCACATCACGAAATCAAATTGATTCATTCTGAAGAAATAAATATCTATACTTTCAAAGTTACTTGAGTCTTCTCAAGATCATCTTAAGCATCAAATATAAGTTAATAAGTTTTTAAGATAAAGACCATAACCTGAAGCTGGATAGTTTTCAGCAATTTTTTGCAATTGCTGTCGATCAATAAAACCCTGCAAAAATGCGATTTCTTCAAGGCAGGCAATTTTCAACCCCTGACGCTGCTCAATAGTCTGAACAAACAACGAAGAACTCAACAAAGACTCATGAGTACCAGTGTCTAACCAAGCAACACCGCGACCAAATTTTTCAACATGAAGCTCACCTTTCTCAAGGTACATGCGGTTGAGATCGGTTATCTCCAACTCACCCCGAGGCGATGGCTTCAATGATTTTGCAAACTCAACAACCCTCTCATCATAAACATATAAACCTGTTACTGCCCAAGGTGAGCGCGGCTTTAAAGGTTTTTCCTCTAGAGCAATTGCCCTCTCTTGCGCATCAAACTCAACCACACCATAGCGCTCAGGATCATTCACGCGATAAGCAAAAACTGTAGCACCACTCTGCCGAGCACAAGCTTGATTTAATTGCGTCGGCACATCATGACCATAAAATAAATTATCACCCAGAATCAGTGCAGATTTTTGTCCCGCAATAAAAGAATCACCAAGCAAAAAAGCCTGAGCGATTCCTTCTGGCTTTTCTTGCACTTGATAAGAGAATCGAACACCAAATTGCGATCCATCTCCCATCAAAGCTTCAATCATCGGCAAATCTCTAGGCGTACTGATAATCAGTATTTCACGAATTCCAGCCAACATTAAAATTGAGATTGGATAATATATTGTTGGCTTGTCATAAACAGGTAACAACTGCTTACTCACTGCTTTCGTCGACGGATAAAGCCGAGTTCCACTGCCGCCTGCTAATACAATCCCCTTCATATTTTTTTCCTTTTCTCAATTTCTCGCAACCATTCATCGTTTTCTAAATACCACTGCATCGTTTGCAACAAACCATCCTCAAACGAACTGTATTGCCGTTTAAAACCCAACTCACGAATCGCCTTACGATCATCAATGGCATAACGATAATCATGTCCCAATCGATCTTCAACAAAGGAAATCAACTTAGAATATTCACTTTCCTGTGGACGCAGTTTATCTAAATGTTCACAAATTTTTGTCACGACATCTATGTTTCTTCGCTCTGAATTTCCACCAAAACAATAAGATCCACCAGCTTCACCGTTCTCTAAAGCTAACAATACTCCTGCACAATGATCCTCAACATGAATCCAATCTCTGACATTCATCCCCTTGCCATAAACCGGCAATTTTTCACCACGCAAAGCCAAAGTAATCATACGCGGAATCAGTTTTTCCGGAAACTGCCTAGGACCATAATTATTAGAACAATTGGTAATAATTGTCGGCAACGAGTAAGTATGAAACCAAGCTCTTGCCAAATGATCACTTGCCGCTTTCGATGCTGAATATGGCGAGTTCGGAGCATAGGCCGTGTCTTCAGTAAAATAACCATTTTCACCCAATGAACCAAAAACCTCATCTGTCGAAACGTGCACAAATCGAAAACCAACACGCTCTGAATCTGACAACTTCGTAAACATTGCACGAGCAGCCTGTAACAAAACAAAAGTTCCCAAAACATTTGTCTGAACAAAGGCCTCAGGACCAGTGATAGAATTATCAACATGACTTTCTGC
>CAZMVK010000095.1:0-10880 GCA_964569545.1 uncultured Bdellovibrio sp. | reverse complement strand
ACTATTGAACTAAATTTATTCTGAGCAAACAAACTATTCACAAACTCAGCATCTTCAATACGCCCGCGAATCAACTGACATTTTCCAGAAGCAATACAATCCCGAATATTCGCCTCATGACCTGCATAGGTCAAGGCATCCAAAATAGTTACCTGATAGCCATGAGCCACCGCCAAATGTACAAAATTACTACCAATAAAACCTGCACCACCGGTGACCAGCAAATGTTTTTTCATTTTAACCCTCAGTCCATTTCACATTAGCTCAAAGCCCCAAACTACTACCTAAAACTCATTGTCATCAAGCACAAGCCTCAGTAATATCCGAAACCAGCCGAAAGGATTATCCCATGCGTCGCAAGATTAAAAAAGTTGCCACACTCAGCGCCAAAATTATTTTTGCGGTGGGCTTGATTTTTTGGCTTATTCAAAGTGGCCGTCTCGAATTCAGCTCTCTCAACAAACTACTCACTCCAGAATTTTTGATCATCGGCACTATTCTTATTCTTTTCAATTTTGCCCTCACAAGTAAGCGCTGGCACTTATTGCTTAGGTCCCAACAAATTCAAATTCCCTACAGACAGGTTTGGGACCTCACATTGATTGGTACATTCTTTAATTTTGCCATGCCTGGCGGCGTCGGAGGCGACCTTATCAAAGGCTATTATATCACCAGGAAATCACATCAATATAAAATTGGCGCTGCAATAACAGTATTGATCGACCGACTCATCGGCCTCTTTGCCCTGATTTTAATGGCAAGCATTTCAATACTAAGCCAGCTGAATCTTATGTTGGCCAATCCTACAACAAAACACATTGCCGTCGCGCTTTTTAGCATTACTATACTTTTTATTATTGGCATTTTTTGTCTTTTACACACCAACCTATCCACAAATAAAATAATACACAGAGCAATTGAAAAACTACCCAAAGGCCAACATCTTTTACAGACCATCCATTGCCTTGCCGCATATAAAAACAATAAAAAAATTTTTTGGATTACTTTATTACTAAGTTTCTTTGCACAGATATGTACTATTGGTTTTTTCATTTACGCAGGCCACCTGTTGCAAGCCTCAGACGTCAGTTACGCAACCTATCTTTTTGTCGTTCCTATTGCTTTTATCGTACAAGCAATTCCAATCTCTCCAGCAGGAATTGGTGTCGGGCAAGCTGCCTCTTTCTTTTTATTTAACCTCGTAGCACCCAACTCTGGCGCCATCGGCCCATCAGCTATGACAGCACTACAAATTGGACAATTTGGCATGGGCATTTGGGGAGCATTTTTATATGTTCAATACAAACACCACCAAGAAAAACAAAATATCCAATAACCTGGGCGTGCTCTCAAAGAGTGTCATTTACTGCTCATTAAAAACAATCAGCACCAAGCTCTAGTTTTGTACAAAAAATTTCTTTAGTTACTTGATCTTTTGACAATTCGGAATCGAGAGGCCCAGGAAATGAGTGCCGCTGGTTTTTTGGTTTGGATATAGACCTTACCGTTACCACGAAACCGACAGACAAAGCCTTCGCCAGAAAAGAGCAGAGATTTGTACCCACCAATACGTGTAATGTCATACTGAACCCCTTCGGTAAAGGCCACGATGTGTCCGTTGTCGACGACTAAGTCATCGGTGACATCCAGCTCAACCAGAGCTCCGTATGAATTAAACCAAACATCTCCGGTTCCAGTCATTTTAATTAAAAACCATCCAGCTCCCCCCAGAAGACCTTGGGACAATTTTTGAAATTTTGTTTCATAAGAGACGCCTTCGGTGTGGGCGACAAAACTGGTAGAAGCCAAATAAACTACTTCTCCGTTTAATAAAAAATGTCCGATATCTCCATTCGGACCGGGGGCAATACAAACTTCGCCATCAATTCGATCAGCGGTAAATTCTGAAATAAATAAATTTTCTTTGGATAAAAAACGCTTTAGGCCTCCTTTAAATAAGGCCCGCATGGACATATTTGTCGACATTGCGGCCATCGCGGAGGCCTCGACAAAAAGCTTTTTTTTGGCAGGCACGACAACTGACAACCAAGCAAATTCTGGTTTATGTTCAATTTTAAATGACATCATTTTAAGCTCCGGGTTGCTAAGTTTTTTTCTTCAAATAAGGTCGCAAGGTATAGCCAAAGGCCTTTGGATTGTGGCTTTGACACCAAACTGTTCCATTGCCGCGAAAGCGGCAAACAAAACCTTCACCACCAAGCAAAGCTCCGAGCCAAGATCGATTGTTTTTTGAAATTTCAAAATCAAGAGTTTCCTCAAAGGCAACGATGTGACTAGTGTCGACCAGGTATTCGCCCTTGACTTGGATAGGATAGATAAATCCAAAACTTCCAATCAACACTTTGCCGTGGCCTTTAGCTTTTACCCAGAAAAGGCTTTCACCTGAAAATAAAGTTTTCAATCCTTGCCACTCTAAATCTATGTGAACCGTTTCTTCACAGGCAATATAACTGCCGCCTTGAATAATGAATTTTTCTCCTCTCAACTCATGAACAGAGATATCGCCTGGCAGAGCTGTGCCAAGCCATACTTGGCAGTCTTCTTTGGCAGTGAATTTATTGATGAAAAAAGATTCGCCACTGACTAGTCGCTTTACCCCCGCTATGACTCCGCCACCTGTTCGCTGACGAGTGGTGGTTTCAAATTGAACTTTTCCTTTTAGCGCCATCAAAGCACCGCTCTCGGCAACCAAAACTTCGCCAGGATTAAGCTTGCAAATGGCCGCGGTCCCAGAAGGTGCATATTTAATTTCAATGTCCATGATTACCCCCAAAACCTTGGGTTTAGCCATTGAGCTAACCCCTTTACGTTGCGCGTTTGCAATTGAATTTTACCCGAGCCAGATAGTTTCAGAACAAATCCTTCACCGGAAAAAATACTGGAAAAAATACCGCCTGACAGTCGGATTGATAAATGGATGGTAGGCGGGTAGGATAGCAAATGGCCCGAGTCAACGATATAGTCTCCGACGATTTCCTTTTCAATAACGGCACCATAAGCCCCATACCAAATTTTACCAGAACCTTGAAAACACAAACGAAACAAACCCTCGCCGGCAAAGAAACTAGCAAAACCAGCCCAAACGACTTTGCTTTGAACTTGCGGGACGCGAGCAATAAATGACCCGGGCTCAAGATAAATTCGTTCATTTTTTAATTCTTTCTCAACAATTTGCCCAGGGGTTGCCTGTGTAAAATAAATTTCTTGAGGGGCTTGAGAGTTGTTTTTATAGTAACTGATAAAGAAGCTCTCTTTGCCAAAAAATTTTGCCATAATAGCGGATAAAATTCCTCCGTTCACATCAATCACACATTCAATCCCGACGTCTTGGCTGGCCATCGCTCCGGGTTCCACCACTAAAACGTGATTTGGAGCAATAGAAGCTTTCAGCATCCCAAATGATGAGGATCCAATGCATTCGACCTTTGAAATTGGTTTTTCCATAATTAAAAAACCTCCTTTACCCTTTGTTTAAAATTCACATAATCAAATTCTATCTTTTTAATCTTCATCTCTGCCGCGCCGATTTCAGTGATTTGTTGTAAACTGTGAATTCGCTTTTCCAACTCGGGATGAGAGCTAATAAACTCAATGTCCCCAATTTTTTCAAGCGTCTCACCACCTGGGGTTTGTTTTAAAATAGTCTTTTGGTGATCAGACATTAGTTTCAGACTTTCCGGAAGGCCACGGGGGTCGATTTGATTTTGTATCAATAGCCGGATCCCCAGTTGATCAGCTTCAGCTTCTAAAGTCCTAGAATATTGCAAATTAAACAAAGGACCGCCTTGGTCAACCGCAATTGCGACCAGGCCCGAGACATCACCAAGAATCAGCTGGAAGACGGTAAATAAACCCAGACCTTGAAAGACCAAACGAACAACATGTCGTTTTTGCACATGAACCATTTCATGGGCTAAAACACCCAACAATTGCTCTGGTCGATCAAGCTCTTCGATGAGGCCTCGAGTGATAAATAAATGCCCGCCAAGAGTGGCATAGGCATTGAGTTCTTTGTCAGAAGAAATATGCACAACAAATTTTTCTGGCCAACTTTTTTCATCCATTTTTAAATAAGCAACTAGCTCTGCAAGTTTCTGCGTCAGTTCCATTTGTTCGCGGGTCAATTTGGGGTTGAATACTTCATCGGCAATTTTCTTTTCCCATGAAAACGGAAAAAGAGTTCCAAGCCCACCAAATATGGGCCCTCTGAATAGGACCAAGCCTGCAAATATCCCAATTGCAAGTGATAACCAAACTGTCGTTTGCAAGGCTGATATTTTTCTCTGTTTTTTTATCGCAGCCAGTTTTTTACCAATTTCAGCAGCCGCCTCAAGTTGTCTAAAGTTTTCAGCAGAGGCTTCGACATAAAGCGTATTTTCCCCCAAGCTATTTGAGGTAATAAACAACAAATTACTACCACCTAGATGGAAATCAAGACTTGAAATAGGCAAACTCAACAACAAAAGATTCGAAATATCAGCTGAGATATTTAGGTTGCAACCGTGAAATGCAAGATCAACCTGTTGTCTGTTTTGATTTTCACCAGACGATACTAAAATTCCAGTCAATGATTTCATATCACATGAGTCTAAATTTAACTGGAGCTTCTTTGCAATTTTTCATCGAAGGTTTAACGCGGGTATAAACTTTATTTCTTCCTTCATATCTCCCTGATAACTCCCTGGGTTCTTTACTTCGATATCGCAGAAATTCCGCACAACATTTTGCTTCCTCAAGATGACGGAGCCCATTTGTGAACCCCAGCGATGATTTATCTTTCCGTGGCGATATCGATCTCCGCGGGTTTTGAGATTTCACAATAAATTGCTGCCTAATAGCTGATTTTTTACGAAGTAGGTAGAACTTGCTTGTTGGATTCGTCAGGTCTATTTTTTTGCTGTTGAATAAATTGCGCAAGTAGAACTTGGACTAAACCGTTCGAACTATCTCCTGACTGAGAGCCAGATCCAGAAATCTGAATATCAGGAGTGATTTTTAATCCTGCCGCCGAAATTGCTTTAACAACTTCAACAGTAGTGACCCCTTGTGCAGTTAAAGCAGCAACTTGGTCACGGTATGCTTTGGCTTGTGCTTCCCCTTTGGATTGAACAACACCAGCTTCAGCATCACCTATTTGTTTTGTTCGTGTGGCTTCAGCTTCTGCACTCATGCGAACACGAGAAGCATCTCCTCTAGCTCGCTCTTCCATTTGCCTAGCCTCATGTTGAGCCACTTTGATTCCTGATTCAGCTTTAATAATATCGACTTGCATGTCAGCTTCTGCCCGAGTTTTTTCAAACTCAATCCGTCGTTGCTCGGCATCTTTTTTAGCATCGTACATAGACTTTTCTTGTTCAGCTAAATTCTTTTGTTGTGTCGTCTTCATAAGAGCTTCGGGCAAATGGATGTTGGTAATCATAACCGACACGACTTCAACTCGATATTTCGCTAGATCCATGCGAACAGCTTCCTCAGCAGCTTTTTGTTCTTCGGCACGATTTTGTTGGTAGGAAATTGCAGGAGAACGAGACACCTGGGCCCTAAATATACCATCAATTTGTGGATGAATTGCATTACTCTCTAGTTCATCAATCGATCCAATTTTCTGCACAACATAGGGAGCATTTTCTGGAAGCACCCGATACTGGCAACGAACTTCAACTTGCATAGGAAAACCATCATAAGAAACAACTTGAAACGGGTCGAAGCTTCCCTCGGGATTGCTTCTCACCGCCTCAGCACTCCAATCGACAGAACGAGTAATCGTTGGCATAATGATAACAGTGTAAGCTAAGGGATTGATATTGTAAGCTCCTGGACCTAAAACTTCTCGCTGAATTCCTCTGTATCCCTTAGGGACAACATGTCTTGCTTTATGTTTATCTTGCTCTGCAGCTGTTTCAGCTTCGTTTGGAATAAACTCCTCAGGACCCTTGCCAACATTCGAGATCAATACGGCAACTTCACCTTGAGCAACAATAGTTTGCTTTCGTTTTGAAACTGAAAATAAATAGGGATTAATATAGTAGGTTCCTGGTGTTAAAATGCTCTCCTGAGGACCTCGCTTGCCACCACTATCTAAAAACAGCTGACCATTTTGAAAATACTGATGGTTGTCTGGAGTATGGACGACAACTTCATCACGATTCATTGGCAAACCATCGCGAGCATCGACAACACCAATTTCATTTTCACTGATTTGAATAGCATTATGTATCGCTACATTAAAGACCTCAGTGTTGATGTTATAAACACCAGGTCGTAAAAAATCTATTTGAGGGCCTTTTTCACCACCATTTTGCAGGAATATTTCAGCTTTTTGAAAGTTGTCATGACCTTCGATGCTTTTAGAAAGCAAATGACCACCAAGTGGGGCTCCATCAGCTGCGGTAACTACTCCTATTTTTCCCTCAGGAATTGTTGTTTTTTTAATTTTCGTAACCCGAAACAGATCAGGATGAATTTTAAAAGTTCCATTCGTTAAAAAGCGAAGCTGCTTTCCTCGAATTCCACCACTTCTTAAAAACTCAACAGGATTTTGAAAGTTATCATGCTTTCCGCCAGCTGGATCATCGGCAAAAATTCGTCCTGACGGAAGAGAAACTCCATCGGTAGCTTCGATAATTCCAAGTTCGTCGGCATCAATATTCAAAAACTTTGGCTTATTCGATAACTTTACAACTGGCCAAGGTATAAAGTGCAGCCCTGGAGCTAAAAAACTCGCTCGCAGCCCAACCTCATTATCTAAAGCGAAAACCCTGCCAGGTGCCAATTCACTTCCAACAAATTGTCTTTCTGTAATAGCGATTTCATCAGACCCCACATTGACTAAAAAGCGAGTGAAGATGAAGAAACAAAGACCGCCAGCTGCGGCAATCAACAATAATGGCAAAAGCGACGATATAATATCCACTGCAGATTCTCCTTTTTCGCATAAGGTCAAATCGTAAACTAAAACCTAGAGGTTCGCAAAAAAAAAAAAATGACATGTTGTTTGCGTCAACACATCTGGAATTAAAAAATGTGGATAACCCAGTTACCCTTTTGTTTAGCAATAAACAAACATGATCACCACGATCAAGAAAAGGTAACTGAATTATGTAAACAAAAGTAAATTAAAAAATCATATCAAACAAGGTTGGACTATTAAGTTTAGCCGCTGAGATTCAAAATGTATCTAAAGCCTGTAAAATCATGGGTTATTCAAGGGATACATTTTATCGTTACAAAGAATTAACAGATGAGGGTGGCGTCGATGCACTCTACGAAGTGTCACGGCGGAAACTAAATCTAAAAAATCGTATTGATGAAAAGATTGAAAATGAAGTTGTTAAGATGTCTCATGACAATCCAGCATTCGGTCAGAAAAGAGCATCAAATGAACTGTGCAAAATTGGTATTTTTGTATCACCCGCAGGAGTTCATTGTATTTGGCAACGTCATGATCTTGAGTCATTTCAAAAAAGATTAACAGTTTTAGAAAAGCGTAGTGCCGAACTTGGCCTCGTATTTACCGAAGCACAGCTGTCAGCACTTGAGCGCAAGCAAGATGATGACGTAGCTCACGGAAAAACAGAAACAGCCCACCCAGGCTATCTGGGCTCACAAGATACGTTTTATGTGGGCACATTAAAGAGTGTTGGCCGTATTTATCAGCAGACATTTGTGGACACTTATTCAAAAGTTGCATTTGCAAAATTATACAATCAAAAAACACCGATTACTGCGGCAAGGTCGATCAACATGAATATCAATTATTTATTGGCGTAAATGATATTGAACATACAAAAACAAAAGTACGTCATCCACAAACGAATGGAATCTGCGAACGTTTCCATAAAACAATTTTAAATGAGTTTTATCAAATTGCATTTAGAAAAAAGATATTCAAATCCATCGAAGAATTACAAGCAGATTTAGATATCTGGATGCAGGAGTATAATGAAAGGAGGACTCATCAAGGAAAAATGTGCAACGGAAGAACGCCGATGGAAACTTTTATTGACGGAATAAAAAAATGGGAAGAAAAGAATCTTAATCTTAATCTGAACTTGAACTGACAGTACAAATAATTTTGCAAAGCAAAAGGGCAACTGTCAGATCAAATCCTAACTTCTACAGGTGATCATCCCAAAAAGACAACGAATCATCAGTTTTATTAGACACTTTTATATCATCAATGGTAAATAATAAAAACAGATCGAGCAGAATCAGGAGATTTTATGACACTCTTATTAAAAGAAATTTTTTCGTTTTTCAAACTACTAAATTCCGACACTGGAACATATCAACTTGCCTCAGGCTTAGCTTTCGGAGTCGTTCTTGGCTTCGCCCCAGCCCTGTCTCTTCAAACAATACTAATTATTTTCATATGCTTTTTTTTCCGAGTTCAACTAGGGGCTGCAACCTTATCTGCATTCTTTTTCAAATTCGTAGCTTATCTTTTCGACCCAGTCTCAGATCAACTAGGCAGAGCGATACTCGAAAGCACGGCTCTTCGCGAAATTTTCATTAAAATGTACAATGTACCCCTGCTTCCACTCACACGCTTTAACAATTCTATATTTATGGGTTCAGCGGTCATTTCATTTGCATTAGCACCAATCTTATTTTTCGTTTTCAAATCACTTATCATTAAATATCGCGAAGTTGTCGTCGCTCGCTACCAATCTACAAAAATTTGGAAAATGTGGATGAGCACTTCATTCTACCAATGGTATAGCAAATACAACAGCCTTTATGGCGCATAGCCTTTATCTGACCTAACTTTGTCGAACTTAACAGAACTAACACTTTAATAAAGAGACCAAAAAATGTTTAATCAAAAAGTCTTACAAAGATTCTCCAGAATAAAAATCAATCGACCTAGTACTTACATAATTTATTTTCGACTTTCATACGTTGAAAAAATATTTCCACTCAATATAGAATAACCATATTAATAAACATTTTGATATCCATACTGTTAACCAATTCAGTCACTTGAGAAAGATCAAACTCTGGAGTTCACATGAGTAAAAAAATTAAAGGTCCAATTCGCACAGAAGCAGTCGTACCATTCTTCATCATCATGGTTATTACTTACTGCTATTTCCACTTCCTTTTCGACCTTCACCTTAAAAAAGCAATAGAATTCGGCGGCTACCAAGCTCTTGGTGTCGAACTCAATATCGAGCAAATAAAAACCAGTTTTTTCGACGGCTCTTTTCAACTTAAAAAACTCGAACTCACAGACTCTGAAAATCCTCAGCACAACGCTGTCGAAATTGGAGAAATTCGATTTTCAATCCCATGGAATGGTCTATTACGAGCACGCCTGATCATTGATGAAATTGCAGTTGAACAAATCGGCATCAATACTTTGAGAAAAACCAAAGGAAAAGTCAAACCACCAGAGCCGCCCAAAGCAGACGATGGACAAACATCAAAAGTAATTAACGAAGCTAAAGACAAGGCGCTACAAACTATTGAAAATAAAAACAAAGAAAATGCAATTGGCGATATTGCCGCATTTTTATCACAATCAAACAATCAAGATCAGTTGGGAAAAATTCAAGACAATCTAGAATCAAAGAAAAAAATTGATGCCTTAAACATAACGATCAAAGATAAACAAAAAAAATGGGACGACAAATTAAAATCACTTCCCAACCAACAAGAAATACAAGGCATCAACGATCGCATATCCAAACTAAAAACAAAAGATTTTAAATCACCGCAAGAATTACAACAAACACTTAGCGAAGCCGACAAAATCGTAAAAGAAATAGATGAGAAATTTAAAAAAGTTCAAGGGGCAGATGGCGAATTCAACGAAGATATTAAATTTCTAGACACTCAACTAAAAGAAATTGATCAATCCATCAAAAGTGACATTAAAAACTTAGAGCAACGTCTACATTTACCAAAGCTTGATGCCAAAAGCATAACAGAAAGCATTTTGCGCTCATATCTCAATCCTTATATCAACAAAGCCAATTACTATCGCGGACTAGCTGAAAAATATTTACCACCAAAACTTCTTAAAAAAGATAACACGTCAACAGATGACGAGACCATTAAACCACACCCACGCTCCAAAGGGATCTCATACGAGTTTGGACATAACAACAGTTTACCAATGTTCTGGCTAAAAAAGATTTTGATTAGCTCAAAATCAACAACAAACAACTCTAATTACGGAAACATCAAAGGTGGAATTACAGATATTACATCTAATCAAAAGCTAACAAAAAAACCTACAGTAATGAATATCCAAGGAGACTTCCCGGCTCAGAAAATTTCCAATCTAGAAACAATGTTTTCACTCGACAACACTCAAAATGAAAGCAAAATTCATTACGACTTCAAAATTGGCAGCTACGCTATTGATTCAAAAGACCTACTTCAGAGCGAGGATGCCAGCATTTCCTTCACAAACGCTAATGCCTCAATCAATTCACAAGGAAATCTGATTGGACTAAAGCAGCTTAATTTACAAAGCAAAAATATTATACAAAATGCAAAATATGAAATTTCCGCAAAAGAACCTATTCTTAAAGAAATTTTAATATCCGTATTCAACGGACTTCCAAATTTAAATATCGAAGCCAATGCCGCCGGCGAACTTCCACAAAATGTTAAACTTGACCTAAGCTCTAACTTCGGACCAGAACTTCAGAAAGGTTTTGGAAAGCAAATACAAAAGAAAATTGACGAAGCTCGAGCAAAACTACAAAAAAGCATAAACGATGAAGTCGGCAAAAACAGAGCCGAAATTGAAAAACAACTCAATAATCTTAAATCGCAAGTAGATTCACAATTGCAAAAAATTAAAGACCAAATTAACAAAGAGAAAAAGCAAAACGAAGACAAAGTAA
>CAZMVK010000094.1:0-13986 GCA_964569545.1 uncultured Bdellovibrio sp. | reverse complement strand
CTTAAACTCGATGAACGACCTGATCTTTTGGCAAACGAAACTGTGGACCCCACGTTCCTTGCTCGGACTCTTTACCAACACTGATCACCATCACGATACGCGCGGTGCATGGCAAACCAAGTAGACTGTGAACTCGCCATTCGTCGAACCCTTCCATCATACAGGTCGAGTATCCTTGTGCCGAAATTGCTAAAACAAAGTTTTCTGCAGCCAGTGCTGCCGATTTAATTGCGACCTCTTGCATATCACGACGACTGAATGGAGAACGCACGCTGGGTTTAAAAATACCGACAAAAAAACTGGCCAACCATTTTAATGGATAAAAACAATTTAAAAATCCCCATCGATAAACAATCGGAATTAATTTTTCATAATACGCCACAACCATTTTCGGCGCACCGATAGCTCGAACATACTGCAAAAGTGGTCCCTGAGAACGTTTCCATTTTTTCGGATCAGCAGTAATCACCACCAACTGTTGCGCCGTCCGCGCCGCTGATTGACTTAAACAAGCTTTGATTAATTTTTCTTTTTTCTCTTCTGAACGCACCCAAAAAAAATCCCAAGTCTGCACATTAGAAGAATTCGGAGCCAATATCGCAGCATCAAATGCTTTTTCAATCACCTGATCTGGAACAGGATCAGACAAATATCTGCGTATGCTTCGTCGAGCTTTAATAACTTCAAAAAATTCCATTGTGACCCTTTTTGTGTCGGATGAAAAAAAGTTCAACACCTTATAATGCCATACTTTTTCCATCGTAAGGCTGCCAGGCATTGAGAGCAAGAAATATGATTCCTAAAGAAAACTTTTAGCTGGCATAAGATTCGCTTCTGAGCTCGAAGATAGTCGTTCGCCAAAATGAAAGGCCCTACTCATGTTCAAAAAATTCTCCGAAAAAAAAATGGCTGCAACCTTTAATTCAAAAAAAACATTTAGTTTTTTTCTTGGCGGAATTTTCTCTTTTTATTTATCTAACTTACAAGCTTCAGAAACTGATTTATCCAAGGTACAAACAGTAACTGAATATAATGATGCACTGATCGATTTTGGCGTAGCGTGGAAAGCTGGCGGCGGAGTTTATTTCCCCAGTATTTATACGGGATTTGCCCCACGCGAAGAAATCCCAGAGCGCATTCATCTTCAACTTGGACGCGGCAATCAAGCTCGTTTAACAGTGATTCTCGACGAACAATCTGTACTCACTTATTTGTATTCGTTAAAAGCGCGCGCTTTATTTATCAAACAAAGTATTGAAAACAAATGGATCGCTCCTGTACAACAACTGCAAATCAATGCCTTTACAAACCTAGTTCTAAACTCAGATCAATATAGAATTCAAAATACAATTGCAGATTTTGAGAATGGAAAAATAAGTAAATCGCAATTTTATTCTCAAAGCTTAAATATATTACGAGCCTTGAACCCAGGACGAATTTTTGAGTTGAATTTTAATTTTGTCGATATCATTCAAAAATGGCGACAAAATGAATTAACTCGCATTTTAAACAAATGCGGTGGAAACAAAAAATCTATCATTGATTGTTTAAACAAAAATTCTAATGAAGCCCTACTTGTTGCCAACAATATGTTATTTGGACGCATCAATGCATTCAATCTAAATACCAATCAGATTCAACAGCTTGCAAATCTAATTTTGAATAGCAAACAAACTCTGAACAACGACGATCTTATGACTGCCAAAAAACTATTTCAGGATTTAACTGGCAATAAATATCAGATCTTATCTTCACAAAATGATGAATTAAAAACAGCTCTTCAATGCGAAGATTTAAATAATTGCAAACTGTCTTATTCTGAATTTACAGCCATTTACCCTGTTGGTTCGGTTAAAGATTACACCACCGATCGTGATGGCAACACGATTCCTAGAATTCGTGAGGTTGGTGGTTTGCATTTTATTGACCGTGAGACTCATGATGTGGACCATATTCGTGGTGAAAGCTTTTATGGTTGGGTTCCTAAAATGGATTACACTCAAGAAGGAAACGCCATTCACAATCCCGCAGTTCGCACATCTTTACGTCGCAGTCAGTACACTTGGCTTTACGACACTCTTCATATTCCAAAAAACTATGACACCTATTGGGCCGTTTCTCGTGGCGGAGTTTCTCATGGTTGCACACGTATGGCAGCCGGCCACATTTTAGAAGTTCGTCAAATTTTTCCGTCAGATCCAACAACGATGACACGAGTATTATATTATGGAAACTCGGCCAGCGATTACGATTTGTTTGATATTGACGGCAGCGGAACATTACAAGTCATGGGTGTCGATTATTTAATTGCCTACGCCTTAGCAAGTGATTCTGGAGATGGTTATCGCGAAGCGGTTGGATTTATCCCTCAAGCATTAAAAAAAGATGATTTTTATCAATTTTTGTATGGCAGCAAAAACCAATTTTATAAAGACGGAAATGATTTTATATTTACCAACCCTTATATGACTTATTTTTCCGGCAATCCTCTCAATGGGCGTGCCAAAGCTTACAGTGTTCAATTACAGGGCTCGTTTAAACTGTACGAACAGTCCTACGAAAAAGATAAAATGCAATTTGTAAACATCAAGACTGGCAATGCAAGCTTATCTAGAAACAGCAATAATAAAACAAATATTTCAGCTCAGCTTGTTCGACTTTTTGGACGCATCAACGCCTGCGGTCCTTTTGTTGAAGACTTCAAAAACACCTGCAATGAAGAACAATTTAATACCGAAGCCACCGAACTAAGTAAGTTATTAAACTAAAACAAGGAACCGCAACAATGAATAACAACTCAACTCCTCAAAATTCTTCTCATCATTTCATCAGAAACTCTTCGATCCTATTTTTATCTGCAATTTTCTCCCTGCAATCTTTCGCCCGAACTGCAGATGAAATAAATCAGATCAAATCCACATTCAACCTTATCAATAGATCAAGCAAAGGTGCACTTGATATAAATAGCTATCAAACTCAAACTGGCAGACTGCCAGTATTTGTTAATGGCCAAGTCACCAACCCGCCCAGAAACAATGTCTTTACTGTTGCTTTCCCTAGCAGCCTAGCCACCCAACTTGAAAATTATAATTTTTTTGTTGGCTTGCATTTTACTTCTGCCTATTACGAACTGCATTCAAAATATATCGCGACAGAAGATGAAAAAAACCAAACTGGTTTTATTTTAAATCACGCGGCATTTTTACAAAACACCACCATGGCAGAAGAAGCTCGTTTGCGTTTAAAACACATGTTGATGGAAAAGTTTTTTGATGTAAAAAATCCACGAAGCCGAATTGCCTTGGGCATGCAACAAAGAGGTACAGCTGACGCCAATTCTGAAAAGAAATTTTATTCGATGCTGGTTGATTATCTAGCAAAAAATATTCAAACAGACCAAGATTATCTACATTTATTCGAAGTGCAAAGAACATGGAATCTTTCTGGGGATTCAAGCCAAATTTCTCTGAACAAACTGCGTGATGATGTGGCAAATATATACTCACAAATCAATGCCATTACAGTTGCCTCTTCTGGCAATAGAACACAGTCACAGATGGATGTTTCTTTTCGTGGAATCAGAAACTCAATCCACAATTACATGACCCCTGATGTGCAAAACAGATTAAAATCTTTCATAACTAATTATGATTCTATCCTGGATGAAAACATCAAATCATTAATTTTAAACCTTCAAGGTAATATTGATTTATATTATTCAATCAACAAAACAGAAATTATTAACTTTATTAATAAGACTAAGATCGCGAGATATTTGCCTACGAACACTTCTGATGTCTTAAATAATATTAATGAGCAACCTGGTCAGATCGCCTCTGTACAACAGTTGGAACAACTGAGCCAACTTATGGTTTCAATCAAACAAAATTTTATGAACTCACGAGTTGCAGATTTATTGCATCTTGAAATCAGATTGAATGCTTATCTACAATCACAAATTAATCAAACAAACTTAGAAAACGATTGGCAAAGCCGCTCTCGCATAGCTTTAGATTGTTTGTATGTTTCAGGATTGGTTTCACAAGAATCATACAGCTCATTGAGAACTCAATGGTCGACGCCGACATCAATCACGTCGGAACAAGCACGACTTATAAAACAAGAAATCGAAAACCTAAACAGCCAAGCGCACAGCCTAAGCGATTCAATGCTGCAACCGGCATTAGCAGATTGGATTGCTGTTGACGCTAAAACCGAAGGTATCATTGATGATATGATGAGATCTTCAATGCTCACCGAGTTTGATCAAATTCACACTCTCCTTGAATCTAAAAATACCTCACAAAACACCAGCGGTTTTAACAATGGAAATTTTAAAATCGAACAAGAAGGCATTGGTTATGGATATCTTGTGCTGGTCAAAAAAGGATCTTCAGATGATGACATCGCAAAATTAGATCGCACAGCGATTCCTATCTTTGAAGAGTTGCCTCTTTATTTAGGAGTTGTCTCTGGCATCATTTCATTACAACCGCAAACTGCACTTTCTCATATCAGCATTAAAAGCAAATCTCGTGGGACTCCAGATGCCTACATACCCAACGCAACCAACCTGCCTCTGATCAACGATCTGCTTGCTCGACGCGCGCTTGTGCGAGTTAGTTTCAAAGACAATCAAATTGAAATTCGCGAAGTTTCACGCCAAGAAGCTCAAACAGCTTGGGCTAATAAAAAAGCTCCTAACAAAGTCGAAATCAAAGCCGATTTATCAGAAAAAAGAATTCGTATGACATCAAAAATGCACTCTAGCGATGTTCTCACTGTTGGCGCAAAAACAGCAAATTATGGAGAAGCATCTCGAGCTTTACCTGCAGGTGTCATTCAAAATGGACTTGGCATTCCATTCTTTTATTACAAAGAATTTATTGAAACCAATATGTATGATGCCAGCACAACTTTGGCAGGACAGATTGCTAAAATAATCAAAGACCCTCGCAGCAAAGCAGCAACACCTGAAGACCGCCAATTTTTAATTCAGGCCCTCACGGATCTACAAGAGCGCATGAAAGCGCAAGATATGAAGATCAATCCAAATCTTGTTGCCACATTAAAAATAAAATTAGAGCAAATGTATCCAGGTCTTGCCATTCGTTTTCGAAGCTCTACGAATTCTGAGGATTTGCCAAACTTTAGCGGTGCAGGATTGTATGATTCATATTCATACGACCCGCAAAAACCTAAAAAAACTATCGAAAGCGCATTGAAAAAAACATGGGCATCGGTTTGGAATATTCGTGCATTTGATGAAAGATCGTTATTTGAAATTGACCACTTAAAAGTATATATGGCCATTTTAGTTTGCCCTGCATTTCAAACAGAGGTTGCAAATGGCGTTGCTGTGACTCGCAATACAGTGGACCCTAAATTAGGACCTGGAACATATGTGAACACACAGGTTGGTGGCAATGCCGTAACCAATCCAGATCCAAATGCCACTCCAGAAGAATTATTGGTATTGAAAAATGGAATTCAATATATCAGCAATTCATCCATGGTTGTTAATGATATTGAGAACAAATACACCGTGTGCAATCCACAACAAAAACACATTATGTGTGACAACGAAGTCAACCAACTGAATTCTTATTTAATGAAAATCCACAATCACTTTAAAAAAATTATGGATCCGCAAAATAAAAATCCAAAGTTTGCAATGGATATGGAATTCAAAGTCGACGTGCGCGAAGGACAAAGAAAAATCTTTATCAAACAAGCTCGCCCTTACATTGGTAAATAAATACTATAAATAATTATCCACACAATTCGCGTGCCGCTTGCACAATAGCTTTTGCATCAATACGATGATGCGCATAAAGCTCTTGTGCAGAGTACGCACTCTGTCCGAACTCACCATGCACGGCCAGTGCTTTTAATTTCACAGGCACATGTGCCACTGCCAAATCAAAAGCCAACATCTGACCCAAACCACCAATGGCTTGATGATCTTCGACAGTGACCAATCGCGATTGAGTTTTAGACAAACTGTCTACGATCGGCTTTAAATCAATTTTATTATGACAAGCCGGATGAATAACCGTGCAACCAATACCTAAGGTTCGCAATTCTTCTGCTGCCATCACCGCTTGATGAACCATGCTGCCAGAAGCAACTACGGTTACATTTTTTTCTGCTTTCAAATCTTGTAAAATGATTTGGCTTTTTTGCAGTTCAAATTGATTCGCAGGATTGTAAGTCTGCGGAAAATTTTCTCGACCTAAAAAGAAAACTTTAGAGTGCGGAATTTTTCCAGAATTTCTAGCTTGAGCAAATTCTTGAATAGCTTGAAATACCAATTGTTCAGCTTCGTCACTGCAACTTAAACAGTAAACATCAACATGCGGAATAGAGCTGGTCATAGCCAAATAACTGAGAGCTTGGTGAGACGCCCCATCAGCCGCATCTTGAAAACCAGTATGCGAAAAAATACAGATCATTGGCGACTGACTTAACGAAGCCATGGTTAATGGCAACGCCCCTTTGGTCACACCAAATTGTGCAAAGGTATCAACCACTGGGATGTAACCAATATTCGAAAATCCAGCGGCTGCTGAAATCATATTACTCTCAGCAATACCGACATCAAAACTCATTTGTGGAGCATGTTTACGAAATGCCGCCACACCGGTTGAACCTGGTAAATCCGAAGTGATCGACACCACAGGGTAACCTTGATCAAAAGCTTTGATCATCGCTTTTGAAACACCTGTCTGAATTTTTTCACCCGATGTTTTTTGATTCAAAGTTTTTTCATGAGCAATCATCTCATCAATCCACGATTGAAACTCGACAGGATAAGATCCGTCATAAATCTCATTTAAAAATGCCGACAGCTCTGTTGGTGATTTTAATGGAAAACCATGACCACCACTTGCCGATTCAGCCGTTTTTTTAGTACCAATACCTTTGATGGTACGCGCATGAATAACAATCGGCTGACTTGGATTTTGTCGAACTTCAGCAATGGCAGCAACAAAAGCATCAAAACAAGCTTGTAAATTATGTCCATCTTGTAAATCCAAAACTTTCCATCCTAAATCTTTTAAAGATGCAAAAGTTGGCGCCATCGAAAAACTTTCTTTATCAATTCGGCCAGACAGTTTGGTGTTGTTATCACTGATCACTAATACAAATGGGCCCATCTGTTGACGTTTAGCCAAACCCGGAATTGCCGCTAAGGCTTCGCGAGCCTCACCCTCCATACAAGCACCATCTGAAATGCTGGTGATGGTTACTCTGTTTTGTTTCGAAAGAGATTCAGCCATAGCCAAACCTTGAGCTTGCGGCAAAGCCGACCCCAAAGGACCATTACTGATTTGCACACCTTGCGGAAACAAGTGAGCCTCACCATGTCCTGTTAATGGACTGCCAAATGAACGAAATTTTTTGAGCGACTCGATGGTCAGGTCCGCCTGATTGTAATTTGCTTTCAAAGCATAAAGACCGTTTTCGCAATGACCAGCATCATTCACCAGGTGAAACAAATCAAACCACTGCTTATTATTTTTATTTGCTTCCCAAAATACATAACCATGCAAAGCTGACATCAATTCTGCAAAAGCCGCAGGGCCGCCATAATGCGAAGCTGCTCCACCCATGACAGCATTCATATCCATCAATGACACCATCGCTCTGGTGGCGCGAGGATCGACAACACTTAAAGGCCCATCTACTCCGCGAATAGTACTTGAGAAAATTGGTGAGCCTGACGGATTACCAGCCAAAGAATGACGCAACGAGAGTGGATTCATAAGACCTCCTATTTACAAATGCCCTTCCCGAATTTATCCTCTGTTGCATGAATTCACGTCAATCAAATAGCAATCCACACTCTGCAAAAAAATCCTCTTCTTCAAACTCTTCTGATTTGAGTGATGAAAAAATCAGGCTGATGCCCAAGGTCGAACTGCATCGACACCTGGATTGCTCTATGCGCATTTCAACATTGATTGAATTAGCTCAAGTTTTAAACATTCCTATCCCTGACACCGCCGAAGAAATCGAAGAGCAATTTTTGATAAAATCACCAATGAAAGACCTTGAAAGTGTGTTGAAGAAATTCACTCGCTCACAACAGGTATTAAACTCAGAAGAAATCTTAGCGCGCTTAACCTTTGAAACAATCGAAGACGCGTTTCACGAAGGCATTCGAATTTTAGAGTTGCGATGGGCACCCACATACATCGAACAAGGTCATGAAAAATTGAATTTTGAAAAAATCCTGCGTGGCATCCGTCGAGGAGCCGAGATGGCCAAAGACCTACCCATCGCTGTAGGTTTTTTAGCCATCGCTCAAAGAACCTTACCGGTCGCAACCGCTGAACGAGTGATTGATTTTGCCATCGACAATAAAGATTTTTTTGTCGGAGTAGATCTCGCTGACAACGAAGTTGGTTTTCATCCTGAAGCTTTTGGTCCCGCTTTTCAAAAAGCTCGCAAAAACGATTTGCACGTGACCATTCATGCTGGCGAAGCACTGATCCCCGAGGCCAGCAAAAACGTCAAAAGCTCAATTGAACTTTTAGGAGCAGAGCGAATTGGCCACGGAGTCCAAATCGCCAACGACCCATTCGTGACTCAACTTGTCCGCGAAAAAGCTATTCCCTTAGAACTTTGCCTGACCAGCAACTGGCTGACCCAGGCCGTGCCACACTTGTCGTCGCACCCGATTCGACAATTGCTCAATGCCGGTGTACCAGTGACCATTAACACAGATGATCCTGGAATTTTTGGTATCGATCTTGTGCATGAGTATCAATTGCTTCGCGATATACACAATTTTAGCGAAGCTGATTTCAACCACTGTAATGATATTGCCGCACAGGCAAGCTTCTTACCTTTACTTTACAAACAAAAATATTGGCCCAAACCAATCCACTCTTTGAGGTGATGTATGCGTGAATTTTATCCCGAAATTGAACCCTTCAATAAAGCCAAATTAAAAGTTTCTGATCTCCATGAAATTTATTTTGAACAAGTCGGAAATCCAAAAGGCCAACCCATCGTTTTTCTTCATGGCGGACCTGGCGGCGGCATCAACAGTGATCATCGACGATATTTTGATCCCAAACATTACCATGTAATTTTGTTCGACCAAAGAGGTTGCGGACAAAGCACACCCCATGCCGAGTTGAAAGGAAATACAACTTGGGACTTGGTCTCTGATATAGAAAAACTGCGCGAACACTTACAGATTAAAAAATGGCATGTGTTTGGTGGCAGCTGGGGATCGACTCTGGCCTTAGCTTACGCGATCACGTACCCAGAACAAACAACAGCATTGATCTTACGTGGAATTTTCTTGTGTCGTCCTTCTGAAATTCGTTGGTTTTATCAACAAGGCGCCAGCAACATGTTCCCAGAATACTGGCAAACATATTTTGACCACATTCCTGCAGATGAACGACATGATATGGTCAAAGCATATTACAAACGTTTGACCTCTACAGATGAAAAAGTTCGCTTAGATGCGGCTCGCGTTTGGAGCAAATGGGAAAGTGCTACCTCATATCTTCACGTCAACAAAACAGCGATTGAAGAGTTCGACGAACCTCAAAAGGCTTTGGCGTTTGCTCGTATTGAATGCCATTATTTTATCAACAATTCATTTTTCAGCACCGACAATTACCTATTAGAAAATGCCCACAAACTAAAAAACATTCCAGGCCACATTGTGCAAGGCCGTTACGACGTCGTTTGCCCCGCAACCAGCGCCTGGGAACTCAACCAAGCATGGCCCCAATCAACATTAGAAATTATAGCAGACGCAGGACACTCCGCCTCAGAACCCGGAATCCGCTCAGCACTGATAGCAGCAACAGACAAATTTCGCAGTTAAAACAAGGGCGAGTCTTCATTTGAACGCCCGATAATAGAGCTGCTTCCTTCGGTGTAGCCCCAGCTACAGCCTCTTCTTTCTCTTTGCAACAAGATCACAAAGGACAGGGCTAGAAAGTAAGGGAAAATTGTGGTTCAAAAAAAGAAAAAGCTGCTTACCAAAGTCTTAGCAGCTCATGAAAATCAGATTTTAAAAGCAAGTGATTTTGTACATTGATTGCTACGGCCTATGAATATCATCTAGAAAATCAGACATCTCGAACCTAAAGATCAATTAAGTATATTACATTTTTTTTTGCCAGTATCTTTGAATTCGGGTTTCTCGGGGTTTTTTACTTTTCCGTTTTCATCTATGACAGCTGTATAAATTGGCATACACTTGATCTTGAGTTTTTGAATATCAACGTTCGGGGGAGGTGTATCGCAATCTGTAGGTTTACCTTCGCAAGCATTGACACGATCAATGTCCTGTTTAAAGGTTTTGTTAAATGTTGTGGGGAACCCACATACTGTTAAGTCGCCAATGCAATCTGTATTTTCTTTGCACAATACCCAGTCGTCTTGATATCGGCCGCAGCGTTCACTTCCTAAAGTACCGACCGTGAGTATGTCACCACTTCCTCTATTTGCAAGAGCATCTTCAAAATCCTGAGTGCATTTTTTCAAAATAATTAAAGTTGAAACCACAATTAAAAATGCAATTATAGAGAACTTTTTAGCTTTTGAAATTTGATCCATTTTTAGATGATCCAATAATATGCATTACAAAACAACCAAAACCAAATCCTTCTGAGTAATGAAGTTAATTTTGAACCAGACCGCATAGTTGTAAGGTGTCTGTCTCAGTTTCATTTCTTTGTTGACGCCTTTGCGGTTGCTCCGTTGAAATATATCGATGACGGCAAAAATTTATTCTTCTGTAATCCTTTTGATTTTTTTAATAGGCGCGGCAGCCACTTATTTCAAATTTATTTCGAAATGGGTGAAGGAGCTGGCTCTTAAGAATGCTCTCAGCATTCAGAGGCCAACATATAGTCGCGCGAAATTTTTTGTCGCGTTTCCGGAGATTTACGGCCAACGCGAGGGATGGATTTTTAAAATGACGGTTTACCCTTTGCGTACTGGCATATGCTGTGTCGGGGTTATTGCTCCGAACAACGAAGAACTTCCCAGCTCTGACGAACTTACCTCTGGTTCATTCGGCAAAAACGGCATTCGAACGGCACAGGTGTTCTTACTGCCCACAGCAAACAAATTAGAGAGATTCTATCTCGACCTAATAGGCCGCTCTGTCAACGCAGAGAAAAAATTCTAATAGGAGAGCTCTCATGACCACAAGGCGAATAAAAGCTATTTTCTTCATCTTCCCTGGGCGGGCTGGGTCCCTTCAGCTTGGCTCGAAGGAAAGTTTGACTACAGAGTTCATTTAGAAAATTCTAACTATCCAGCCGCGTGTTTTTTGAAAATTGCTTTTGCCTTCGCTTCTATTTTCAATATTTCTTCAGTCTTATTGAATTTTCCATTTGGAAACAAAATATTTGAAGGATGCGTATTCAAAGCCGCACCGAATAGCATAGCATAGTGAGCCGTCATCTCTAGACGTTGATTTTCCAAAGCACTTATATTTGATCTAGCAACACCAGTGATTTCCTGAAGCTCATCTTGTGAAATACCTTTTTCAATTCTCAGTGCCCTAAGGGTCTCGCCTGGTGTAATCTCATCACCTATAATGTCATTTAATACCGACCGCATGTTTTTCATAAAACCTCTATTTTTTATAGTTGTGGTCAGCCGTGACCCGATGAACTTCAACAATAACTTCTGGTCCGAACTCTTCCATTTCATTTCACCATCGCAAAAGAACCTTCACATCACTTTTTAAAACAACGCCCTCAGAAAGCAACCCTCTAAGCTCAGCTTCCACTTTTTCTGTCATTTTAACTTTCCACAATGCCACAGTTGCCGCCCATAATGTATATTTTAAGATACCGTATATTTTAATATACATCAAAAAAATGCCAATTTTGATGAAAATAAGAATTATGCATTTAGAAGCCGATTTAGGTCTATTTTAAAGCTGTTTTTCTTCTTAAATAGCACTTCACAAGGTGTACTCTTAGTGGTACTATCTGATCTGGAGGCACTATGCAAAGTACAAATCCAAAACAGCTCAGAGCCGAAATGAAAGACTATCTTGATTTAGCAATGAAAGAACCGATTCGCATTCAACGCCGATCGGGCGATTGTTATATTTTACTAAAAGAAATGGTATACCAAGAAATGCAGGATGAAATTTTATCTTTGCAGAGACGCCTTTTAGGAATGTCAGATGTTGTATCTGGACAAACAAAAGAATATAAAATTGGTGATAAATCACGATTAGATCGCTTAACTAAAAAGAAGTAACCGACTGTGGCTCAATTTGTATTTTCAGAAAATTATAATATTCAGCTTGAGCGTATTGAAGATTATATTTTACAAGTCGCTGAATCCATCGATAAGGTTTCTGAATTTTTAGATCAACATGATCAGGTGCTGCGATTCATAGAACAAAACCCAACGACAGCAGCTGCGCACCCTACCACTGGCGATCAGTCCTGGATTTTTTGTGAAGGTCGATACCGCATTTTCTATAAATGTATAGATTCAAAAAACAGCTTAATCATTTATTTAATTCACATAATTGATAATATAGAGCTGAACAAAAATATTTATCCCGAAAATAAATTTCCAACTTATGATGAAGATTGATTTGAATGACACAATTTCCAGCCGATCCTAAAAAGTTAAAAGCACGCATCCGTAGTTATGAAAGATCATTAGCTGGGGAAAACGGTCACATCGATGACAGCTACGGCAAACGCTATTTACTTGGCCCTATGTACATGATGATGGGCGATGCCGAAGGAGCCTTAAAAAGTTTTCAATGGTTTGAAAGTAAATTTGCTGATGATATTGGCGAGCCAGCACAATATTTATGCTGGACGCTATCTTTACTAAAAAACAATTTAATTAGCGAAGCTGTAGAAAAACTTTATCAAACAATGTTTTCAAATCTATATTTAATTCCCGTATTACTTGGTGAAAAAGTTGTTCGATCTGATTTCAGACATTTTTCAAATTGGGAACACCCTGAATACGCCACAGAAACAGCGGATGAATTATTCAACCTGTGGTCAGCCGAAGATAAACAATGGGCGCGCGAAATTTTTTATTCAGATTTATTTCTAGCAGCACGAGAAAAATTTATTATGCTTTCAAAAAAATTAGATAATACGGATGGATCATCAGAGCGTGGTAAAGTAATCGCTGAAATCCGTGCTATTACTAAATCAATTTCTGAAAGTACTGGTGGTCCCAACGCTAAAGTCTTTTATTTATAGCTAGTTCGCTGATTTCTAGTTTAAATTTCAGAGTTTTATCCGTAAAAGCTATTTTTTTCACCTCTCCTTGGGCGGGCTGGGTTCATTACCTAAGATTTGGATCGAGCAAGTGTCAGGCTAAAAACTCACCAACATACAAAGAGGACACTTGATTTGGATCGTCGGCATCAGTTACCACATAAATTTTGTATTGATCTGCTATTCGCTCGACCCATAGACCCTCTGGCTTGAAAGGACAAATTAGTTCTTTATGCGAGATTATTTTTCCTGACTTGTCTATGCAGCCCAATATAGCCCCTAAGTATTCGCCATCGTCATAGGTTGAAGGACTACTTTCTGCGACAGCTAAGAAAAATAAATAATCTCCAACACAAAAGCATGCATCGGTAAAACTTAATGCCACGCCTTGCAAAGTTCCTAAATCATAATCTGTAATGTTCAGAATTCTTTCGGTCGTTACAAAACCTAAATTTTGTATATCATTTTTCAGTCCATTCAAATCTAAATCAATGATCGCATTCCTTCCTGAAGGGCCATTACCTCTTTGAAAGATTCTTAGAACTGAACCAACAACAACTGCACCTTCAATATTTAATTCAGAAAAATTTTGTCTTAAGTGTTGATAAAGTGCAGAGAGGTCAATTTTTTTAAGTGAACGCAACTCTTCATCGTGTAGCTCAACAAAAACACCCATACTACGATTTAAGGTTGATCCCGATGGCAAAATCAGTAATTCATCTTCACGATT
>CAZMVK010000093.1:0-13995 GCA_964569545.1 uncultured Bdellovibrio sp. | reverse complement strand
GGTAAAATCAATTTGCTGATTTTAAAATTAGAAAAAATAAGCTCGCTTTGATCTCGCATCGAAAACAGATTCGCAAGCGACGCTCGATCAAATGAAAACACACACTAATTATCACTCAAAAAATAATGTGAACTGAATAAGAAACAAAGAAATTATGTTTTCTTTGTTTTGAAGCCTGGCTTGGCAAGTATCTCGATATAAAAACTATCTTTTTGACTAGCAAGTTGAGCACTAATCAATTTATTTATCTCAACGGATTTAATTTCAACTGCCGATTCGGCAGTGTCTCCGAATTTACAATCAAAATCCCAGAAGTCTGCACCCTCGGGAATTTTTTTATTTCGTTCACGTTTGAAATATTTTTTAATTTCATGTTTTACAGAATCAGCCTGCCGTTCAGGAGTTTTTTTCGGATCAGTCAGTTTAAAAGTTTTTTTCATACAATCCTCTGTTTCTATTCAGAATTCACAAATGTCAACGAAACGGCAGAGAACAACAATAGCATATCGCATACCAGAGCTGCAATAATCAATTCTCAAATGCACAAAACAACAAAAGCATCAAATATAACACTCAAAAGTCATTGTAAAAACACCTCAAAAAAACACCGCTTAACGCTAATTGTGATACTTTACGATGAATACATCATTTTTTTCATTTTATCGTCATTGCTTGCTTTGAAATCAATTTTTTGACAAAAATGATAGATGTCTATTGTTTCAATTCAAAAAAAATATTTTCCTACTAAAGCCTCCTCCCCCTCCATATTTAAATTACCAGCTAAATTACTTGCTAAATTTTCCATCTTAACAAGATTATGGCTCTTACCCCTCTATCTAGGCATCTCAGCAGTTATCCTCTTTAATACAAATGATTGTTTCGCAAGTGAACTATTAGACAAGCATCAAAGCTCAATCTGCCGTGAGCAGAATGATAAACTGGAATGCCCCTTTCAAAAAACGTCTATATCTGGTCGTGAAATTTTGTACTCGCTGCCACAATCAGAAAATAATGCCTCAAAAAAAACTCCTGTTGTTTTACTCTTTCAGGGCTCGGCAACTCCGATTGAATTCAGCCGCCATAAAAACGATCGTTTTCACACATATTACGAATTAGAAACTATTGAAAACCTTCTCAATCATGGTTATGCGGTGATCGTCCCACGACCGACTTTGAATTTGGTCTGGGATACAAATCTTTTTCCATGGAGCATGAATTATCAAAGCACAGCCGATTATGCCTTTATGCTAAAAATTTTAAATTACATTTCTGATGGCAGCTTTGGTAATTTAGATGCCAAACACATTTATGCTGCAGGCTTCTCAAGCGGTGGTTACCAAAGCTCACGCATGGCTATTACCTTTCCAGAGCAAATTCGTGCAGTCGCTATTCAATCAGCTTCTTACGCAACTTGTGTTGGTTTTATGTGTTGGGTTGGCCTTATTCCCGACAACCATCCTCCAACCTTATTTTTACATGGCAGACAGGATGACGTAGTTCCTATTTCTACCATGAAAAAATATGCCCAAGCATTGCTTAAAAAAAATATCCCATTCAGCATTTGGGTGGATGAGCATCAAGGACACGAGTGGAGCATTGAAGCTCCACAGAAAATTTTAAATTGGTTTGATTCAAATTAATCAAGATTCAATCTAATCTCAAAAAAAATCACAGACAATTTATTCTAAGAACCTACACATTGTCATTGCCTACATTCGCTCAGGAGATGGAATCCCCAAAAGACCCAAACCATTTTTGAGTACCAATCCAACAGCTTGGCTTAAAGCCAAACGCGCAAGCTTGAGCTCTTCACTATCAGCCTGGCCGATACTGCACTCATGATAAAAATGATTAAATCTTTTTGCTAGCTCATAAAGATAAGTGCACAACAAATGTGGTTTGTAATTTTCAGTTGCACCCAAAACAATGGAATGAAAGCCCATCATACTCTGCATCAAACGTTTTTCAGATGGATGAACCAACAATCCCCAGTTTACTTTTTGCTGATCTTTTGGCGGATCTTTTTGCGGATCAGTGGCAGAGAGATTAAATTTTCTCAATACACTTTGTATGCGAGCACTTGAGTACTGAATGAATGGACCCGATTCACCATCAAGCTTGAGCCATTCGGCCATATCAAAAACGATTTTTTTATTGGTGTCCATACGAAGCATTCCGTATTTGATCGCCCCTTGCGCAACTTGCGAAGCTATCTTTTCAATTTCTTCTGAAGACCACTCGTTGGCATAACGGTTTAGATATTGTTCTTTCACCATTTTTTCCATGGCGTGGACCAGCTTCATCAACGGCACGATGTTGCCTTTGCGTGAGCTCATGGCTCCATCTGGCAATTCAACAAAATTGTATTTCAAATGAAAACATTTTTTTGCTTGTTCAAAACCAAGCTTTTCTAAAACTTTGAATACTTGTTTAAAATGCAGCTCTTGTCTCATGTCGACAACGTAAATGCTTTTTTCAATATGGAAATCTTGAAATTTACGACGAGCAAGCTCGATGTCCTTGGTGGCATAAAGACCGGTACCATCACGCTTGAGCAACAAACAGAAACCCAAATTCTCGGCCTCTAGATTCATGCCAACAGCACCTTCGGATACAATCAATTTGCCATCAGCTAATAATTCTTTGATATATTTGACCGAGGCTGAATCCACATCAGATTCCCAATACCATTGATCAAATTCAATTCCTGACCAAGCATAAACTTGTTTCATCAAATCAATGGACCACTGACGAGTCTCTTTCCACAAATCAAAATAAGCCCCACTGCCGCTCTCGAGTTGTTTAAGAATTTCGGTCATCTCACTTTGATTTTTTGCTGCCAAATCAGATTTTTCATCATCTTCTAATTTCAAATTGGCTTTGGTATAAATTCCACCCAACCATTCGCCGCGACCGGTTTCAGGAATTGGCTCTTGATTATGATATTTTAAATACCACAAACATTTCGCAACATGAGTCCCAACATCACCAGGAAATGTTGAACTGACCAATTCAAACCCTGCATAACGGTGCAAACGCACTAAAGAGTCACCCAGACAAGCATTGCGCATATGTCCCACGTGCAGCTCTTTGTGAGTGTTAGGCTGAGAAAACTCGATCATCGTTTTTTCAGGATCTTCGATCAGTTTCATTTTGAAAAAATCTTGCGAAACAATATCCGTTAAAAGCAATTCGCCTATCCATTGAGGCGACAAGGTCAGATTCAAATATGGACCAGCGGCTTGTGCTTTTAAAATAGAATTTTCTTTTTTATCATGGATCAAGACTTCGAAAGCCGCAGCCAACTCTTGTGCTAAAATCGCTGGTGATTTCTTAAATTGTTTAGCTAAAATAAAACAACCAAAAGCCAGGTCGCCCAAATCTGCATTAGGCGGCTCTACCAACTGACCGATCATTTCGCGAATTTTCGACGACAAAAGATCTTGTTGTTGCTGCTCCACTGCCAAACCAGTATCTGGATCAGCAATGGATAATATTTTTTTCGCTACTTGGACTCTGATTTTATCATGCAATGTTCGCATGCAAAGATCTTACTGTAATTCTTTGGTTTTAGCCACTGCCTTTTGCGCGTCGACCAAGCCTGAACCAAATTGATTTTTATCGTTTGGTCCGGTCACAGATGCTGTTTCTTTCAAAATGCTAAGCACCTGGGCAACTGTTAGATCTTTGCGAACAGCTTTCATCAATGCCACCACTCCAGCTACATGCGGAGTCGCCATCGAAGTTCCAGAATACGAAGCATAATCTGTTGAAACAGTATCAATTTTAATTTGCAGAGTTTGCCCATTGGTCAAAAGATCTTTCCATTTTTGACCGACAGTTTTTTCAACCATCACAATCGGGATTGCCATGGTCGTGCCGTCTTCACTCACCGAACCAGTCTCAAGACCATCAACATCATTTGCGACAATCATACCGGCAGCATTGGCAGCAAGAGCAAATCCCAATTTTTCATTTGGATAATAATAACCACCGTTTTCAACCAAGGCGATTTTTCCAGTCAAATTCAAACCTTTAAAATCTTCAGGCTTGCCCTCGCCTACGTATACCAGCTGCAACGCAGAGCCTTGAATATAAGCTGAACCTAAATAGCAGGTCGAAGGAATGACTTGATTAGCAGTCGAAGTCGATACAGTTGATTGAGAAGCTGACTGAACCAATTGAACTTTGGAATCACAACCAGATCCTGACGGCACAGAGGATATAACCTCTACCCCTGGAGCCATCACATCTAGCTCCGGTCCCCATTGAGAAAAATCCGCTTTTTGTAATTTAGAATTCACAGCACCGACTGCAATCACGTTTGGATATGCGGCTGGAAATCCTACTTTGGCTTTACCATCATTGCCCGATGCCGCAACAACAGGAATACCTGCGACCTCTGCTTTGGAAATCGCTGATTTTTCTTCGGCCGTACCATAATCACCACCCAAAGACATATTGATCACATCTACTTTTTGTTCGATGCCCCAGTTGATCCCTTGAATGACGCTGATATTAGAACAGCCATCCATTGAACAGACTCGACCCATTAGAATTTGAGCTTGTGGTGCAACTCCGCTAAAGCCATCCGCTGATTCATTAGCCGCGATAGTGCCGCTGACATGGGTGCCATGACCAATTTTATCAGACACATCATCAGGAGTGGTGCTATCAAACACAAAATCCTTGGCGGCCTCAATACGACCTTGCAACGATGGATGATTTTTATCAATGCCCGTATCCAAAATCAAAACCCGAGCCCCCAAACCTTTTTGACTGTCACTCCAAGCCTCTTTAGCTTTTAGAGCACGTACACCCCAGGTTGTTTTGTCATTGGTATCAACGACAGGTACTGTTTCAACAGGAGCAGTCTCACCTGGAACTGTTTGATCAGTGTATAAATGACGAGCATTTTGTGATTGAGCGTAATGCCAATCAAAGGCCCAAGGTTTAGACAGACGAAAATTACGAACAGGCTTAGGAGCTGGATGAAAGATTTCTTTTTCTATATGAACTTGTTGTCCACCATTAGTCTGTTGGTTAGCAAGTGCCTGAACCAAAGCTTTGTCTGGAGAGCTGACGATCACGGCTTTGATATTTTTTAATGAATCTGTAACCTGAACAGGGCTTTGACGTGAAAACATTTTTTGTACTGTTGATGAATTCATCAACACATATTGAGAGTGAACTTGGTTGTAATCTGAGGGATTTTTAAAACTGATAATATAGCGTTCTGCCCAAGCATTTGGCATAAATACCAACAAGCAAGAAACAAAAACCAAAAAACGAACTAAAAACGTGCGAACCACGTCAGCGAAATTCAACATCCCACTCCCCCATTTATATTTGAATTTTGTGCTGTGGATTAAACATCGAAATGAAATCTTTTCAACAAAGTTTTCATCAGAGCGAGTTTAAAAAAATGATTTTACCTGGTCGTGTCAAAACTCAAAAATTAAAAAATCTTTGTCGACTGAAAACTTTGAAGAAAAAAGGCAAACTATTAGAGTATCTGCTTAATTTTGTGTGATTGACTTCAACAACGACTGAGACTAGTTTTATTCTTAATTATTTTCCTTCCACTGGTGGCGTAGCCAAGTGGTTAGGCAGCGGTCTGCAAAACCGCGTACGTGGGTTCAATTCCCTCCGCCACCTCCAAATGATTTCTTCGTTTGGATTCGGATCATCAGCTCTTGTTAGCTTCTCTGTTTCTCTTCATTTAAACTTGGGTTTACAGCCGAAGAAAGATTTAATGAAAAATAAATTATTTTATCGAAAAACTAAGCGCCTTATAATTAGACCATTACAGACTTCTGATTATAACGTGTGGAAGCTTGCCTATACTTCAATGCTTGCGCCGAAAAATAAATTCGACACAAGCCTTAATAGAAAAAAAACCGATCTTACAAAAAAGATGTTTGCAAAAATGCTAACCGATCAAAATTCCAAACGGCAACGAGAAGAGTATTGTGACTATGGTGTATTTTTAAAGTCTTCAGGTGAACTGATTGGAAGAGTCGGCCTTGGCCATTTTATAAGGTCTGTTACCCAAAGCTCTTTTATGGGATATGTATTATTTAATCGTTACTGGGGTTTTGGCTACGCTGAAGAAGCTGTCACAGAACTTATTGATATCGCATTTCATGACCACAGACTTCACCGAGTTGTAGCAGGCATTGAACCGGACAACAAAAAATCCATCCGACTTGCAAAAAAACTTGGCTTTAGAAAAGAAGGACTCTCTAAACGTGTCGTTTTGTTGCGTGGTGAATGGCAAGATTTAGTTCAATATGCTTTAACAACCGAAGACAAAAAAATGAACTGGACTGGCCAAATTGAAGTTAGAAAAAGATAAAACCAAGAATTTTAACATGTTTTGAATCTGAATTGATTCTACGCTCAGAAAACTAATTCTTCCCACTCGACATACAGCCATTCATATTCAAGCCGCCAAGGCGCAAAACCCAAGTACTAACTCATATGACATCGATGCCATATCCAAAATTCGTCCTTAGATAAATATCTCAACAAATATCTCCCATCCCAAGCATTACCTCTTGTATTGCAGTCATATTTATCGTACCCTTTTTTTGGGTACACACGGGGATGTTTCATGATCCAACATGTTGTACTTGGCAAAAGTGCCTTGAAGAAATTAGATCGATTACCCAAACACATAATACATAAGCTTTTAGTGTGGGTAAAAACTGTTGAAAAAGAGGGCCTTGAGAAAACCTGGATGATACCTGGTTTTCATGATGAACCGCTTAAGGGAGATCGTGCAGGACAAAGATCGATACGACTCAATCGATCTTATCGAGCGATTTATGTTGTTGTAAAAGATAGAATACAATTTGTCCGAATTGAGGAGATTTCCAAGCATGAGTATTAAAAAAAGTAACGCCATCAAACAACTTGAAAAAATAAACAAAGGACCAATCAGTTTTGGGAAAATGATTGAATCCCTCCGCAAGTCCGACAGCATTTCTCAAGTTGATTTGGCAGACAAATTGAAAATTTCTCGAGCGATGCTGTGTGATATCGAAAAAGGCCGACGAAAGGTTTCTCTTTCAAAAGCGAAAGAATTTGCAAAAGCCATGGGGTATTCTCCCGCTCAATTTGCAGCTCAAGTGCTTGAAGACCTTGCGCGCGAAGCAGGCTTCGAAGCTAAAATCACCCTTGCGGCTGCCTAGACCAAGCTCGACCAGCAAAGAATTGAGTTTTAATTTAACTTTGAAACATTCTACTTCCACATATCTCATCAGCGTCGTAACTTAGTATTGTGGGCGATAGCGGTCATTTAATTACAAACCACTCACAGCGCAATACGAAATATCAAAACTGACATTTCATACTTACCGATCATTACTTAAGATAAAAATTATTTTAACTGAACCTCTCTTCGATATTTTAATTTATTATGCTGAGAGCAAAGCACTGTCGCATTCTCAAAATCATTATTTCCCCCTGCCCATCTGCTATGCCTGTGGTCGACTTGCAAAAACCAATTGCTACCACATATTTTGTCAGAATTGGGATCACGATACTGACAAGTTGAAAAATGGGATAACACTTTCTTTTTAATTTTAAGCGAAAATCCATTTTGAGAAGCCTTTAACGCCCTAGCTGAAATTATATTGGCAGCTGAGTTTCCCAAATTTTCTGAATTCATATTGGTAACTGAATTTCCCTGATTAGCTGAATTTAACTTGTTAACTGATTTCACTTGAGTAACTGAATTTAACTTGCTTTCTGATTTTTCCTGAACTGATGATTTTAATTGAGTTGTTGAATTTATGTTTGATACAGAACTCGTCGGATGCGTTAAATCTAAATAGCCGAATGAGTTGATTTGATCTGAAGCGCCTAACTCAGCTTTGCAATTTGGCTTTTGCTGATTCCTGAAAACTCTCCCAACTGATGCCGCGGCGGTAGTAGTTTTTTGTTTGATCACTTTGTTGCTTACATATTCGATAAAATCGACAATCTGATTGCCTGGCAATGCGTGTGACACTAAAGCTTGCGCTTGTTTTAATTTGTCATACTGGATTTTGCTTAAGGTGATTTCCAATCGAACACTGTCATCAGCTTGAGTTTTTTCAATTGATTTTTGAATAATGGGCATGTCAAAAAACTGCGCGACTTGTTTTTCAGTATCCCGTTGATTTTTTCCAGCCAAAGATTCTAGTAATTCTAATTTGTCCTCAGATGTGACCTTGATTTGTCTATTACGAATAATCTCACGTGCAGCTTTTTGAATCATCGATGTTTGCGCCAGATGAATTTCGCCACTTTCAATTTTATCTGACAAAGATGGGATTTCGTTTAACAATCGTGCAGCATCTATTCGCCGTTGGGCACTTGATGCCGAATATCCAACGGCCTCAGTCAAATATGCAAACAAACTACTGTAGCTCATTTCTAAATAAAGCTTGCGGTTATCGATTTCTTTAATGACATGTAAAACATGAGTCAGCAATTCTCTTTCTTGTCGAGCTAAGGATTTAATTCGAGAATCCAGTTCTGAATTTTTCAAAGTTCGTAGATCCTGCGCACATTCATTTGAATATTTATTTCTATATTCTTGCAGCCTTACAGTTTCCAAATTAGATGAATTGTTCATAAATAGACCTCTTGTAATTATTTATTTCGATCAATATTTTGATCCCTAAATTTCAAAATAAACATAACACAGGTTTCAGAACCAACTTTTTTCAAAAGCTGGGGAGACATATACAAGAGCTCTATGAAGAGCTATGCGGGCAAGAGCAACGTGTAAAATTATTTTTGCTTCGTTTTTTCAAAAACAAAGAACGTACGTTTATTTAAGGATGGTTCTTTATGAGCAAAATCGCTGTCAAATATATTTTGTTTTTAGTTTTATTTTAAAGATATTTTCTTATTCTGACTTCTGATTTTGACCCTTAGGAGAATGCAGACAAAACCAAGGTCGCACAAATTCAAGGTCAAAATCTAATAGCTCAACAAAGATGATTGAGCTGTTTTTTATTTTAGCGTGTCAGAATGAAGTCTTTATTCAATAACAGATTTACTCATCCATCTTAATATTAATATACCTATAGAAAGACCTATTAGAATAGATATGAAAAAAAATACAAGGCCGCGTTCAAAAAAATTAAATAAGCCAATTAAAGATAAAATAAAAGATGGAACACAAAGAACTGAAGATCCCAATATAGAATTAAACGAATACGCTGGTGGCCCAATTCGAGCTATACAAAAAAATAAAAATACGGAACACACTAAAGTTATACTAAAAATAGCAATTGGGAAATTAGTCATCCAGTGTTCATCTGTAAGAACTTTTAGCCCAATGACCATACCAATCATCGCCGGACCAAATATAATTACATCGACTTTGCTCATCATTCTCATTTATCTATGATCACATACCTATTGAATTAATCAATAACCCAATTCATCCGCATACAAATTCAATAATCAACGACTCTGGCATGATGATTAAGCTGTTTTTATATCTTGCAATTTAGTATAGTGTTATACATGTGGCACACTTCAAGTTTATATTATGGCTAGCATATTGGTATCAACAAGCTGAATCCTTTGTTTTTGAGTGGGACTCTGGGAATGCCCAGAAAAACACAAAAAAACATAATGTTAACCAAAAAGAAATAGAATCTGTGTTTCAAGTCAAAATGACTATCCCCTTGGGACGGCAGATAACACCAATCGTTGACGAGGAACGGCTATGCATTGTGGGTCCCACCGATGCAGGTCGTATGTTGTCAGTGGTTTTTACTTTACGCGATGGCCGCGTACGCCCCATTAGTGGACGGACAACCAGTCGAAAAGAGCGAGGCTTATATGAAGAAATCAGTAAAGCGATTAAAAATTTATGATCGTATTCAATTCGACACCAAAGAAATCATTGCGGGCTTAAGTCGCCTTAAAGGGGCTCGCCGAAAACCTACAAGCATTGCTTTAGAGGAAGAAGTGTTGCGCGAACTGAAAGATATTGCTCAAGCCAAGGAATTCCGTATCAAGTTTTAATGCGCTTATTAATCACAGACGGCCTTAAAAAACTAAAAGCAGCATAAACGACCATACTAGCTACACGCTGGCCTTAACAAACAATGATTCAAACTCACTTACAGTCTCAAACACAATTGTAAATTCACCATCTAAACTGGCAATATTGACTGCCTGAACGAGATCCGCTGAATAAATCACACCCAACCTATTACGATCAAAAGTTGCTACACAATCGTCGATAATATAAATTTGGAATCCAAGATTTGATCCCATTCGTGCAGTTGTTGAAACGCAATGATCCGATGTAAATCCTGCAAGCGTTAGGGATACAAATCCTTGCTCTTGCAAATACTTTTCCAGATTTGTTCTAATGAATATTGAATCTGGAGAAATTATTAAATTAAATCGCGGACAAGTTCTTGAAGATCCTCTGGCACTGACATGGTATCCTCGACATGAAAAGGCACAATATTTTCAAGACATTATTCGTTCGATTAAATAGTGATTGGCCAATAAAACATGTTCATATCTGAACTCACTTCTCAAAGCGGAGTTATCTTAACTGGACCGCTATCCGAAATTTAAAATTCTTAGCCAAACTGGAACTAAAAGGCCGTTTTTACCAACATTCTTATATTATCTAATCTTAGGTCAAAAATATGATTCTTATGTAATTTACATCGGATGTATTTTAACCACTGGCCCTTAGGTAATTTACATCCAACGTAAATTTGACAAACAACTCAATAATGGTCATAATTGTAAGTATGGCACATATTCGTCTTCGCTATCTGCAAAAGCCCCTTCAGCAAGTCTTAAAGTTTAGTCCAATCGTCGGAATCATCGGCCATCGCCAAGTCGGCAAAACGACTGTCCTTGAAAGCGAGGTCAGTCGGTATGTTACTTTAGATCAAGAAAAGATCCTAATCGAGGCGCAAACTGATCCTGCGGCGTTCTTGCAGAAAATGAAGGGATTACGCTTGGGTATTGACGAAGCACAAATGGCTCCCAAATTATTTCCGGCCTTAAAAGAGCGAGTTCGTACAAATAAATCTCCTGGACAATTTTTAATTTCAGGATCTGTGCGATTTTCTAGCCGAGCCGCGATTCGCGAGTCTTTAACTGGCAGAATTGTCAATTTAGAACTGTTACCATTTTCAATCAGCGAATTGGCACAAAATGAGCCCACGCAATTCTTAATTCAACTGAATAAGGCTAAAGATTTACGGCAATTTATAAATGCCAGTACTCATCAAATTCAGGGCCGAAAAAAACTGGATCAACAGGTAGATCGATATTTGCAAAATGGCGGATTGCCAGGAATCTGTTTCTTCAGAAGTCCTGCGCTAAAAAATGTACGCATTTCAGATCAACTTGCAACAATACTAGATCGAGATCTACGTTTGGTATATCCGACAAGTGTACCTTACATCCAACTTTATGAACTGTTATCTTATTTGTCGAAGATAGAAGGCCAGATCATTCGCTATTCTGAAATTCGCGCACAAGTAGGAATCACCGAGGCTACTCAAAAAAAACTGCTGTATGCACTTGAAAATATTTTTCTTATTCGCAGAATTCCAGTTTCTGGCGGCGAAAAAGGCTTTGCTGTTTTTCTGGAAGATCAGGCCGAATCCTTTTTCCTTAATCCAAAAAAAGATCTGCAAACGCAAATGGAATCATTGGTCTTTCGACACGTTAGAGTACCATTTCAAAATCAGCTAGGTGAAAATTTTCGTCATTTTTATTACTCCACCCGCAGTGGTGCCCGAGTTCCGGTGGCGATCGAAACTCAGGATGGAATTCTAGGATTTATTTCAACTGAAGATCTCAAACCAAATCGCTCCGAGCTTGCTATTGCCAATTCGTTTCTAAAAACTTATGGTACTGCAAAAATAGTTTTCTTACATCGAGACACCAAAGTTCAAGTACTCAATGACCGCTGCGTGATTTTACCATTGCATGCTATATTGTGAACCAAGAGCATCCTGAATAAATCTACTTTAGCTAGACTATAAATATACGCACTCTTGATGACAGAATTATTTTTGATGGACCTCTTTGCCTAATTATCCCAACTGCCGACGTGGCAGTTGATTTTAGTTTGATCACGTTGTCGCTTAGGGTAATTCGAAGACGTCTCAATTTGAGACGACCTTAAATACTGCCATAAAAACAGGTGTCAGGTTTCTAACAACTATAACAACTATTAGTCAGTTCAATGAATCCTTTTATTTTCTTAGCTCTACAATTTACAGGATTCTTGCCTAGATAATAATTTACAAAATCAAATACTTAATAACCAAGTTTCGGTTTGTGGCATTCATTAATTAACTGGCACATATATTGATATTCAACAAATCAGAGGTAAATCTATTTATGCCGAACTCAAATACGAAATCTTCAGAATCCATAACAAATTTCATTTTGAATAGGCTCTCTATTATTCTAACTGGCGTATTAATAACGCTATCGGTTCAGGCGCAACAAATCTGCCATGATATTTACCCACGTTCACAAAAACTATCGCCTAGACCAAACAATTTTCTCACATCAGTCGAAAATCAACTTGCTCAAGATCTTAAATATGGAAATATCGCCGAAGCCGTCCAACTAATATCAGTGACCGGCGAAAGAGCAAAACAATTTACTTTATCCATTGGCAAAGCGCTCACAGAAAGCAACGAAAGCTCAATAAACAATTTTGACAAAGTCATCAACACCGAAGCGCAACTTGTAGAAGGCGCAAAACTTGTGGACCAGTTGGGAAAACTGCTGAATTCTCCGAAAAAAGGATTTCTATTACGAAGTGTGACGAAATTTGATGATCAAGTTGTTGAATCATTGAAAAAGATAATAGCCCATAGAAAAATGGCAAATGATTTTGAGATCGAGCTCAAACAGAGATCCATTGAAATTGATCAAATACACGAAAAACTTTTGGCAGTACGACAACAGCTCGGCGAATCAATAGTCCAATTTAAAAAATGGCAACATGTTTTGGATTTAGCTTTACGAGACAATCGATTATCTAGCGAACAACTTAAAGAAGTCAGTCGTATTCGATCTATTTACATGACATCGCTTGAAACATTGAATCATCAAAAACAATTCACCGAAGACAGCATCAAACACAATCAAGAAGCCAAAGAACGAATTTTAAAAAGTGCTGAAAAGAATTCTTATTTTCTGCGAAATACGATCGCTGAATTTATTAAAACCTATCGTCTGGACCTGCTCGAGGTAGCCAGCAGATCAAAAAAACAAATGGTTGAAATTGTTTATACTCGTGAATTTGATGTAAATTATTACGGGTCATTGAAATACGACTACAATTTTATCAAAAAAGTTGAATTTGTTAAAAAGACAAATGCTAGTGATGTAATTATTATGGATGAAACAAAAAAGAAATTTTCTTACAAGTCTAAATTACTAGTAACTCGTGCAAAGTTCGGCGAGTCATTAATGGAAAATTCATTAAATGAAAACGTCGCTGTCGGCGATATGGGTTATGACCTAACACTTTCAAGTTTTTCTAGACCGTATATTACGCTAGATGGGGTCGCCATGGCAAAGCTGAACAACGAGACAGGCTTTTTCGTACAATACCCAACTAAAAATGTTTTGAATATGTATAAATATATTCAAACCGAAGTTAATGAAAATAAATATATGCTCTTAAAGGTTTCCGAAGCTCTCGATTTATTTTCCAATCAATCAATTAATACTCATAAAAATGAAGATTTAAACATAATTTCCATTGCATCAAAATTGAAAAATCCTGCCAAAGCTTATCATGAGAGTAAACATTTTTTAACAAAACTATTAGCTTCGTCACCAATAAACTATATTGCACTCATTAGGTTCTTAATACGAAAAACAAATCCTTCGTCTGTATATAGAGGAAAACTTAGTAATGGGACCAAACTTACTATCGATTTTGGTATAAATTTAAATGGCGTCACTTGGGGGCCTTAC
>CAZMVK010000092.1:0-14014 GCA_964569545.1 uncultured Bdellovibrio sp. | reverse complement strand
TTTCTGATTCATTCAAATCAATTTTAGCGACATCTATTTTTACTGTTTCATTAAAGCGTTCATCCGCCAAGAGAAACCCACTCACCTTGGAGCTTTCCTTATCCATTACATAGATACGTATGAAATCATCGCTAAATGCAACCGACTCTTCTTCCTGATTTTTTAATTTAAAAATTAGAAATTGTGAGGCCTGACTCTTTTCTATTTTTGAAGCTTCAATAAAATCAACAGATGCATATTCTATTTTTTTATTATTTGACTTTAAATTTTGAGAAATTTTGTAATTAAAGTCTTCAACCAAAGTTTTCATTCCTGACAAAAGATTTTTATCTGAGCGAATTAGATTTAATGCAGCATCTGGGATAGCCTGGACTTTTTTAATCAAGGCAATGCGATATTCAAGTTGTTGAACTGAATGTATTGTCTTTGGGTGAGCTTCAACGCCAAGCTTCTTTGCTTTTTGAATCCATTCCTCTTGTTTTTTTATTTGCTTTTCCAGCCAAGAAAGATTGGAGTCTGCCGATTTTACTATTTTACGTTCATATTCTAATTCAGCAACTGGACAATTTCGTACTGCTTCGGGAAATTCCAAATCTGCTGATTTTTTTAAAAAATCAAGACTCTTTTTTTGGTCCTTTTCCATCAAAGATTTTAAATAATTTAATTCTCCAAATTTTCCTTCTTTTTCAAACTCTACAAGCAGTTTTTTTAATGCTGATTTATCAGCTGATGCCAAATTTATCTTAGCCAGTGAATTGCCTTTTGCCGCTGATTTTAAATACCATTCATTAGCTAATTTTTTATTAATAGGATGCCCGTCCCATCCTATGGTAAAACAAAAGCCAACCGTATTCATCGCAACTGAATTTCCCTCGTTTGCAAAAAATAAAAGACTTTCAAAATAATTTTTACAGTCCGGTGGATTAGCTTTTCTAAAATTGTTATAAACATCATTAAATTCTAGCTTAGTAACGGCAAAAGTTTGGTTACTTACTAAGATTGTGAAAATAATTAGAAATTTTATTGAAAGTTTAATTTTCAAAACAAGCTCCTTCATATCAAAATAAATTTTTACATTTTAAATATTGTATTGAATATCTTCATTTATCAACCTAGATCTTATTTTAAAAATTATTTATTTTAATTTAAAACAGCATATAGTTGTTTATTCTGTTCGTTAAAAAATCCTTAAATCGATGTTGATAATCGCGATGAGCAGCAAGGAACTAGCTTTTATCTCGCTTCGGTTTACTTGTTTATACAATTGGCTGTAAACACACTGTGGATTTTAAGAAAGAATATTTCCTCAAACAGTGCTTGAATCTCTAATTTATGAATCCCAAAAATGCCATCAACTCTAACTAATTTGGCAGATAAGTTTTATTTGGATATGACCAAGTAGCATCCTGAAAAATCAGTTATATATTTTATATTTAAGGTTAGTCTTCATAGGTGTTGAAAAACTAATATATTTTTCGGCACGCATTCATCTGCCGGCCTGGTAAATCTTTGGTATTTGTTAAAATATCTTCAGATAGAGTATAAAACAAATCCAGATTTTGGTTATTGATTCGCAAGGTTTCAACAACTTCAGCTAAATTTAATTTAGTAAAATAATAATTTTTAATCATTAAAACGTTTTTATATGTGATTTGAAAAATCTCATCTTTGCTTAGCTCCCAGTCATTGGCAGGAGATGAAACCGGAGGATTCACACCCATGTATATTAAAAACCAATCACGTATCAGCTTTGTAGTTCTTCCGGAACCGTCCCAAAACGGGTGACGGCTGCTCAGTTCATAATAAAAATCTGAGGCCAAGCGAACCGCGCGTTTTTCATATTCGTCACCATCAATATTTTTTCGTTTTAACTCGGTCACATCCTGCTGCATTTGTACAAATAGTTGATCAATTTGTTTTTCAAAATCAGGTGAATATGGAATTTCGATACGAGCCCGATATCCTTCTGCAATTGGCTGCAAATCATGTATTTTCAAATGCGGGTTGTTTATCAAATTCAAGATCTGTTCTTCGGAGAAATATTTTTTATTTCTATACTCTGTAGATTGGTCTTCTGCTGATATCGGCGACGAAATATAAATAGGTCCATTTCGTAACAATCCTCGCGGACTGCCTTCAGTTAATTCAGAAGTACTGTAATTCGATAATTTTTTATAATTTTCATAGGATTTAAATGATCCCACTGATTTTGAATAAACAATCTTATGTAGTTTTTTAAAATCAGCAAGAGTCGGCATTTGTTTTTGCGCCAACAGATCAACCAAATAAGCTGACTGCATCCATTGTTTACCAGCGTCTAAACCATATACATACAACGACTTTTCTAAAATATTTCGACGTTCTGGTTGAGAATCATAATCGAAATCAAAAGTGATCGAGTAAATTGCATCATGAGACGCAAATACATCAGTTATGCCGGATCTCACAGATCTAAAACCATTACTGAATTCTGGATGTTTTGCCAAAGTAGTTATTTCAGCAATAAAATGTTTTTCATCAATAAAACGACTGGCTGTAATTGCCATATCCATGGCTCGATTTGATTTTGAATAATCACGTAATAGAAAATTTGATTGTGACTCTGAAAGCACCCAATCGCGAATTGTCGTCGACAAGATCTTTTTAGCTATTCTTTTATCTCCTTGAATATCAGAAACATTATCAAAAATACCTAACAAGTTGTTGATAAAATCTTTTGTATAAAAAATCTTTTTTAAATTTGTATGTTGCAAATGTAGCAAAAAATATCCGAACTCTTCTGAACTTAATGCCACTTTATTTTCAAATAAAATCTTGATGAATTGCTCACTTGAAATAAATCTAGATTGAACAAGACCTGATTTAAAACGATAATACTGATAATCTTTTTGTGCTAATACAGCCGCATCGGAATTCTCAGGCACTTCTAAAATCGTTAATGCCGTGCTAAAAAATGGCAAGGTTTGAAATTTGGTACCGACGTAAAAGCCACGTCCGTAGACAGAAAGCTCTCTACCCTTGCTGGTCGCCACCATAAAAGTTTTATCATCTAATTTTCCGCTCTTGAGCAGGCTGGCAATACGCTCAGGCGTTCCACGGTGAAAATAATATCTGTTTCCATTTATGACAATGGGACCAGCGAAACTCTCGCCAGAAACAAATAAAAAGAAAATCACTAGTATAAAATTAAATGCGTTTTTAGCCATAATTTGAATATTGCAAACTAAAAACCAAAATAAGTATTGATGATCTCAAATATAAAACCAATCCAGACAAAATTTGAATATTTCAGCTGTCTATTGAATCAACGCACGAATATTAATTACAAGATAAAGACATTATAAAATGATTTTTTTACTCAGCGGAATAAAGCTCATAATTATAAAAGCACCAATAAAAAGGTCTTCAGCTCTCAGCAACCATCTTCTGCTCAAGTTTTGCATTAACAGTTTGTTATGAAGCGAACATTGCTAAAACATTCTAAAATGGTGTTCACGCTTATTTTAAGTATTCTGCTGTCTAATGATTTGACAGCTGCCCAGCAATCTTGCGGTCGTCTGTATTTAGGAACAAATTCACTGGAACTACAGGTTCTGCACAGAGAGTACGATCGAACACACAATCCCCCAATCGCTACTGATACCATTCGAACCAAAAAATTTAATGATATTAGCTTTACTCAAACTGTGAAAAATGATGAACTCAACAAAGATATTTTCTTTTTGACCATCACCGGGATCGATCAAAACACAGGAAAAAAAGAAATATTTGCTCGTTTAAATTATTCGATGATCAACAACAAACACATAGATATGGGTTATACAAATACACGAACACCATTCCGGCAAAATGGCATTTCAAAATTGTTGTACCAAGAAATGCTACGTTTAAATCCAACAGTAACTGTCATCTCAAGATCTCTAAAGGAAATAAATCTTACTATCTTTAAACGGAATTTAAAAAAACCATTTATTAATGAACACCTGATTGCTGCCATTAAACAAACACCAGCCTATCGTTCATTATTATCATTTGGTTTCACGACGGTTAAGATTGCCTATTTTTCAGAAAATACTGAAGGCGAAATGGAAATATCTTTTGATGTTTTCAGAACAACAACGAATTCAAACGTCTTTGAATAAAAACTAATCTTAGATTATATCCTCAGGCCAGAATCAAACCCAAAAATCAAATTGCTTTTGAAAAGATTTTTTTGCACCTTTTAGATCTACGGGCAAAAGCTTTCCCATGATTTTTTCAACGAGATCACCTTCTAGTGTTGTGAGCTTTGACAATCGCACAAGACTAGGATGCAAGAGACCGGACTCTTTCCAATGTAAAATTTTAAAATCTCCAGAAATTTTAATTCCCTCGATTTTACTGGTGATCATTGCAATTGTGACTAGGTTGACTTTGTCAGTAATTCTTGATTGATTCAAAACCAAAGCTGGTCTTTTTTTGCTCGAGTTTAAATCACTGAATGGAAATTTGACCAAAACAATATCACCTGGCGCATAGTTATTTTTCATAAAGAATCGTACTCGCTATCTCTAGGATCTTGCCACTCGGCAAACGCGTCTTCTGAAATTCGCTGTATATCTTTATTTTCAATTCGATGACTAAAATAACTTTCAAGGGCTGTAATCAATACGTCCTTAATAGAACTGTCTTTTTCAGTGGCCTCAGCCTTTAAAAGCTTGAGAAGCTGGGGGTTTCCCAAATCCGTAGATATTCGAGTTTTCATCAGAATACTCCCTTTTATATATTATTACATAAAGCTGTGTTTATGTAAAGACAGCTTTATGTAAAGACGTCTTTACGTGAAAAAGGCCTCAGAGCACTAAAAAATCAATTAGAATTAAGTACTTATGATTTTGCAATTATTCCCTGAAAACGATTCTGGTAATTGCGAAGTGCATCCAAGTACTCACCATTGTCGCGAATGATTTTTTGTGCGAATTGTTTCGAAGGCTCGACAAATTGGTCATGCATGGGCTTTACTTGCTTGTAAAATTGATTATGGACACCCTCGGGAGTGCGTCCTCGTTCAATCACATCGCGCTCTAGCCGACGCTGAAATCGCAATTCTTCTGGGGTTTCAAAATATATCATTTCATCGAGCAACTCACGAACCTCTGGCTTGTGAAAAATTAAAATGCCATCAACAATAACGAGCTTGGTGGGCTTCACAGTCAATGTTTCTGTTCGCCGCTTATGAGTGACAAAATCATAGATTGGAATTTGCGTAACCAATCCTGATTTTAATTCTTTAAGATGCAAAGCCAAAGATGAAAAATCAATAGCCTCTGGATGATCAAAATTAACAGAGCCACCATCAAAATCAAATTTAGCAGATTGATCAAAATAAAAATTATCTTGATAGACTAGCTCCACACGCTCTAACTGATGTCCAGGTTGCGAAAATAAATTCTGCAAAGCCTTTGCAAAAAAAGTTTTTCCAGAACCAGATCCGCCAGCAACACCTAATAAAAATGGAGTAGACATCTACAGTCACCTTTCTTAAACAGCTAGATCTTTAAAATTTTGTACAATCTAACAAATCTAACTTATTGAACTAAAAATAGTGTTATTTCGTCTGAAACAAACGATCACCGGCATCACCTAAACCTGGAACCAGATAACCCAAATCGTTGATTTCTTTTTCAATGTTAACTGCGTAGATTTCCACCTCGGGATGAAAGTGCTGTATTTTTTTAATCGCAAAATCACTGACTAAGATAGAAAGAATTTTAATTTTACCAACATCAAAAGCTTTTAAGCGATCGATGGCTGCGATCATTGTGTCTGCAGTTGAAATCAGCGGATCACATACGATAGCCGTTTTACCTTTGACGTCTGCTGGTAATTTAAAATAATACTCGACCGTGTTGTGAATAAATTTATCACGATAAATTCCGATAAACCCTGCCGAAGCAAATGGAATCATCGACAAAACAGCATCCAACATTCCATTACCTGCACGCAAAATCGAAACTACAACGGGCGGTTTTACGATGCGTTCAATTTTAGCTTTGGCGATAGGCGTTTCAATATCAACCGATTCTAGATCAGACCAATCACGCATCACTTCATAAGCTAAGATACGACTGATCTCTTTGGTCAGTTCACGAAATTCATAAGAATCCGTTTTTTTATCTCGCAAATAACCTAATTTGTGTCTCAACAAAGGATGATCAATAACATGTACTTTTGAATTCATAATTTAAACCTTCTTATTTTAATTACTCAATCTGATGAATAATCTTAATTTTCAATTTTACTAAAAAACAGTTCCATCACTGATAATTTGAAACGGAGGCCCACCGCCTGCTCTTTTTTCTGCAGCGATCTTACGACCTGCCCACCAGGTGCCACCCTCTAACACTTTAGCCAAAGGAAAATCTTGTGGCGAACGTCCCAAAGATTTCTGCACACCTTCTGCAAGCAAATCTAAAAAACAAATGGTCAGCGCACGCCATTCGATAACGAAATCATCGTTTGGTTTCCACGCCATATTCAGATGCTCTGGATTTTTTGCTGTGATCAAACCGAAATCTAAAATAAAACCACCATTGCGGTACTCGGCAAGGCCAGTTAATTTTTCAACTCCATCAATATCAAAGCCTGCTTCGATCAAGGGCTCCATTAATGAATACGTCATCCATTGTGATAATTTGTGAAATGGAATCAACGCATGTTCTGCATCTGTTTTTTCTAAACGCGAATGAGTCCACACATCACCAAGATTCACCCCTGACATGACAATACGCCCTGGCCAAATCGAACCCAAACCATCAAGTACAGCTCGCAACAAACCAACGGCCGGAATATTTTTGCCGAATTTGCCTCGTAGATAATCTACCATATTACCAGGTCTTCCCCCTGGAAACACCGGACTGCTGGAAACAGCTTGTCCCAGATTTCGCAACAGTTGTGCACGGCCATCAACGCCGATCAAAGGATTTGCATGAGCACCTGAATCAGAAACTTGAAATGCTTCTGCGATGTCAGCAGCTGAAATATTTTTTAATCCTTGTGCGTGGACTTGATATGGATGTGATGAATTTGTTCCATTCATTTTTCCTGATAAAAATAAATAATAACTGGCAACACCTAAACCTTCAGAGCGTGAAAAACTTTTTTGTGTTTGTTTTTCCGTGAACTTCCAATCAGGCCCAGCACCAGCATCCAACAAAACACTGGGTATAACCAAATCAAATTTAGCACGTGCTTTTTCGATAGGATCTACATTCGCTAACAATTGATTCAGCTGCGCTTCGCGGTCCAAATCACCAACACGAAAATGCCCCCAACGAGAATGAAATGGAATTTGTAATGTTGGATATTTGTCTTCAATAACCTTCATCACATAACGAACAGCCTCTGGCAGACGTCCATGATGAACATCAAAAAGACCATTGCCCTTTTCACATTCAGCAAGCAACAGCTGGGCTCGTTCACGAATCGCTTTAGGAGATAAAAGGTAATCAATATATTCTGGAGAGCTGTTATTTGAGTTACTCAATTTTACGCCCCTTTACTTGTTTTAAATCTTCGACTGTTTTTTTCTTTTCATCGATATTCAAATAGCCGGCTGCTTTTTTAGCTTCCATCTCAACCTGAGCATCTTGCGGAATCAGTCCCTCTGGAATTGAAATACGATTGATAACATCGATACCGCTGCCAACAATGGCATCGTATTTCATATTGCTCATTGAATGCAGATTATGAATTTTCTGAATCCCAAAAAAATGTAAAATATCAGGCATTAATTCTTGAAACCTTGCATCTTCAACTCCGGCAACACATTCAGTGCGACGGAAATAAGTTGCGGCAGTATCCCCACCGACTTGTCGTTTTCGAGCGTTGTAAACCAAGAACTTGGTAACCTCACCCAAGGCACGACCTTCTTTACGATAGTAAGCAATAATACCCACACCGTTTCGTTGCGCCGTACGAGCTGCGTCCTCAATCCCATACATCAAATAAGGACGGCACGTGCAAATATCAGAGCCGAAAACATCAGAGCCATTGCACTCGTCATGAACTCGACAAGTTAATTCAATCTCTGGTTTTGCTAGATCCAATGGATTTCCAAAAATATAAACTGTCGTGCTGCCAATTGGTGGAAGCCAAACTTTTAAATCCGGGCGAGTGATCAGTTCGGCATACATGCCACCAGTTTCTTGAAACAAAGTACGACGAAGATCACCTTCATCAACACCCAAACGTTGTGCGATTCCAGGCAAGTACCAAACAGGCTCAAGCGCGACCTTGGTGATTTTCACATCTTTATTTTCTTTAACAATAGTGCCATCGATTTTTAATCGACCAGCTTCAATAGCCTGATGAATTTCTGGAATTTGCAAATGAGCCTGAGTCACAGCAATCGAAGGCCTAATATCATAACCCTTATCAAACAAAGGTTTGAAATTAATTTGCGGATCTAAACCCCAAGGATCAATACTGACCATTTTTTTTGCGTCAGCCCACTGCGGATAAGGACCCAATTGAATCGGGCTCTGTGTGTTGTGCAAATCCGGAATATGAGTTGGCGAAAATTTTCCGCTAGCAATCGACAGCGCACGATAGACTGCATAACTGCCACTGTGAGTACCAATCGCATTGCGCGCTTTAGAATTTGTCAAAGATGCAATCACCGGTCCACGCACCATCGGATCTTTTGCACCCCACTGAATCGGCAAAGCATCAGAATGTTTCAAGCTAGTATGCGAAGCCAAGATCACATGATTAGATCTCTTATTAACCTCTAATTTCATAATAAAACCCCTCTTAAATTCTCTCTAAAAAAAACAATGTAAATTCCAAAAAAAAAACATTCCCCAAAATTGAAACTCAAAAACTCCCCATCCCGTCCCAATCCCCGCCCCCGAAAAAAACGAGGACCAAGCTTGTTATAAAACGCCTTCAGCCGAGCCGTGGCACAAGCGACCCGACCGAGCAACGAAGGATCAAGGCGTTTTAGAACAAGCGCTAAGACATCCAGTTGGAGTCTGCTTGCTGTTCCCACTTACTCGTTACTTTTTTCACCTGCGTCCAGAAATCAAGTGAGTGATGTCCTGTGATATCACCATGACCAAATTTCGAGGCGTTGATTCCACCAAACGAAAAAGGTTCACGCGGAACTGGCACACCAACATTTACTCCGACCATGCCGGCTGTAGCTTCGCGAATCACACGCTCTGCCATGGCTCCGCTCGATGTGAAAACACTGCAAGCATTTCCATACGGAACAGAAGCTTCGATTTTCATTGCTTCGCTTAAATCTTTGCAACGAACTATACTTAAAATTGGACCAAACAATTCAATAGTTGCGGCTTCACTGCCAGGCTGAACATGATCAAGGATTGTTGGACCCAACCAATTTCCACCTTCCATACCAGCAGGAGCTTTGCTTTGACGACCATCTAATAAAACTCGGGCTCCTGCTTTTTCTGCGCGAGTGATAGCCTCTCGCAAGTACTGCGCTTGTTCTGCAGTAATCAATGCACCCATGTCTTTTCCTAATTTTAATGAAGAAGCCCGAGCCACAATTTTTTCAATATGACTTTCTATTTGTTTGTCATTACCCACTGCTAACAAAACAGAAGCAGCCATACATCTTTGCCCAGCACAACCAGTGAATGAATCTGAAATCCCAGGACCACTGAGTTCCGCATTTGCATCTGGCAATAATACGATATGATTTTTAGCTCCACCCAAGGCAAGAACTCTTTTTCCTAAAGCAGTTCCTCGTTGATAAACCATTTTTGCAATTTTCGTTGAGCCAACAAAACCGATTGCTTGAATGCTTGGATGATCAATCAAAGCCTCAACCGTTGGCGCTCCGCCATGCAATACAGTCATCAATCCATCAGGCAAACCAGCTTCTTTTAATGCTTGCGCAATCAACTGAGAGGTCAGCGGAGTTTTCTCTGAAGGTTTCCACACATAAGCATTACCCAAAGCTAAATTTATTGGAATCGTCCACATCGGAACCATGCCTGGGAAATTAAAGGGCGTGATATTTAAAACCACACCCAAAGCTTCGCGACGATATTCACAACTGACACCACGAGAAACTTCGATACGACCACCAAGATCTAAATTTTGCAAAGACAATGCAAATTCTAAAACCTCAATACCTTTTAACAATCCGGCGCGTCCTTCTTCAAAAGTTTTTCCGGACTCAGCAGATTTCACACGAGAGATTTCATCTAAACGAGAAATTAAAATATTGCGAAACTGAAATAATACTTTGGCTCGTTCTTTCATTGGCACCAGAGCCCACTGTTTTTGTGCCACAACCGCAGCCTGCACAGCTTGCGCAATTTGCTCTGCGTTAGGAACCGAATACTCACCGATCACATTCCCCGTTACCGGACTGATTACCGAGTGCACACCGTTTGCACCAACTACAAATTTTCCTGCGATCATATTTTGACAAATTATTTTTGACATAAAATCCACCTACGTTGTTTTTAACTTTAAGCTTTTAAAACGAACTAGCAGACTTGCTTCTTGAATCAGTTAACTCTGCTCGATCAAATTGCCAAAAGCGTTCAGTAATGCTTAGGCCAAAAATACTGGGCAAAAGCAAAGAGCTATTGAAGCAAAAGAAGAGTAAAAATTCTAGATCTAGTTTCGCCAAGGCTTGGCGCATCAAGAAAGCAAACTCTATTTGATTGTTAAACAGCTACTAAATAGCAGTCGAAATCTCTTTTAAAAATCTTGCCACGGGCTCAACGTACTGATCACGAAAATCTTTGAGCCCGTTGAGATGCCCGGCCTCTGGCAGACTGAGCTTTTGCCAGTCTATTTGGGAATGTGGTTCAAACAGCTGATCAATCATTTGCGGAGTGATCAAGGGATCTTTCCAACCACGAATTGATAACACACGAAAACCTTTTGGAAATTTTTTAAGATCTTGATGAATGACTTTTTTAAAATTTGGATGCCACAACAAAGTCACAGCCCAAGACGCCACCCACTTGACAGGATAAAATGGAATCGGTTCTTCAACTGTAAAATAACGAATCATGGATTCATTCAAACTGCCAGACGGACCAGAATCACACAAAAAACCTGCAATATCTTTTGCCCCACAACGAGCAATGGTTTCAATAGCGCTAGCACTTGGATTCGAAAAAGAAAAAATAATTTTACGACCAGGAATTTCACTGAGCATAGTTTCGATCTGTTCAGTCCACACATGCTTCATGCCAAAACGATTGTCTTTGGTGAACAAATGGAAACCAACCTCATTCCATTCATCTTTTAAATCAAAAAATACACAATCAAAACCAATTTCATTGAGCCATTCAATATGACGCTTGAGATTTATTTTTTTTCCTTGAAAAAAAGGCACAAGTAAAACAGTTTCTTGATATTTTTTATGAGGTGCTTTGAACAACTCACCATCATAAGACAACGACAAAGTTCGACTCGTAGAAGATTCCGATATCAATTCTGAAGACTTATTTTTTCTAGATTTCATATCAACTTTCTGAATACGACTCATAACAATGACATATTTTTACATTAGCTATTACAGCTTTTAATTATTTATATTCAAAGATATACAGCCTACAACGTATGTAAAAAATTTCAAGACATTCCAATGAACGTCACTACAATGCTACAAATGGCATAAAACCAACCTGTTAGAGTAAAACACCTAGGCAAAGACTTTTTTTGTCGCCAAGTTTGTAATTAGAACTGTCGATTTTTCTGACAGTATGCAAAGCAGAATTCTCGGACTATATTCCGCCTTGTTCGAGTGGAGAAAAAGTCAGGACTTGTAATAGAATTTCCCCCTTCCCCTCTGTTGCAAGGCCGGCTTTTCTGCTCTCGACGTAACAACAACTGTTCACAGTTGCTCAAATGGGTGGGTCAAACATGGGTGGGTCTTCAAAAATTTTGCGTTCTATATTATGTCTAATGATTCTAGCGATGACAATTTCCTGCGCCAAGAAAAGCACCAGCAGCGATAGCTCTACAGAAGATAATAACAGCTACGTACAAGATCTGAACAATCCGGCGGCAATGTCATTCGTAAAACTTGCCAATCTACCTGAAAATCAAAAAATTTTAGAAAACAAAGATCGTTTTTCAATCGGCTGCAATGAAGATAACAAGAATATGCGCCACCCTAATGCTAAAATCGGTGATTTTTCGATGGAAGAAATCACACAGAACTCTGGCAACATTGGACATTTAAAATTCACCTTGAAACATGCCATCTTGGGCGCACTTGAAGATGAAACACATTTCAACACTCGTTTGATGTCTTTTGAAATCAAAGAAGCTGGCGGCGAATTGCTGGCTAACCAAGTCGATTCAAATTATCTGTGCAATACTAGCAAATGTGAAACATATAAATTACCAACTGACCTAAGTTATTTAACACCCGTTGGTCAGAACTATCTCAAATCACATTACTCAACAAAAAATAACGGCAAAGAATACGATCTCAGAGAAATTTCTAAGACGGAAAGCAAAACTGAAAAAGGTCTTTACACCATGAAAGATCAAACCAGCGTGATTGCTTACAAAACAACTGTGGTTGCCAGCGGAATTCTTTATCACAATAATTTAAGAATTGGTCCAGCTAAACAAATCACTACTGAAATCACAACCAATGATGTTGTGGCGGTGAATACCTATAATTATTGTGGCGGCAGCAAAATCTACAGCGGGAACTCATTGTATTTTAACGACAAAGCCGTGGATTCATCACGCACAGAAATTTTAAATGCACCGTTGATTTTAGAATTCATACATAAAAAAGTAGCCACGAACTGATTTATCAGAAATGCAATTCAAGTACGCGATCAATTGGTATCAATGTGATTTTTTTATCTAGCTGCGCTTTTTTTGATCCTGGGTACACTACGTACAAATGATCTAACTTTAATAGCTCTAGCGCCTTATTCATCGATGATGAAATTTGTGGAGCATCGCTATACTTAAATTCGAATCCAATTCGCTTACTACCATTTTTCCAGAACAAATCCAACTCTCCATTTTGATGAAGTGACCAAAAATACAGATCGGAGGCTTCAGCTCCAATGGATTTAATTGTTTCTTCTAAAGCAAAGCCTTCCCATAAGCTGCCCAACTTTGGATTGCGCACTAGCTCATCGTGGGATTTTATATTTAAGAAATAATTTAATAGTCCCGAATCGCGAAAATAAATTTTAGGCTGCTTTACTTGTCTCTGCAAAATTTGCTCATTCCAAGGCTTTAGTTCTCGTAAAAGAAAAGTTGCAACCAGTATGTCGACATATTTTCTAGCTGTGGTATGCGAAAAACCCATGGACTTACCAATTTCAGAAGAATTAAAGATTTGTCCATGATATCCAGCAAGCATTTCCATCAAACGCCGCAAGCTTTGAGCAGGAAGATCAATTCCTAAAGTTTTCAAATCTCTCTCTATATATGATTGAGCATAAGATTTACGCCAAGAATAGCTTTGTTCAACTGTTCTTGCAGTAAAGCTCAGCGGATAAGATCCACGCTCAAATAATTTTTCTGTATTTTTAGTTTCTTGAATCGAAAGTCCAGGCACTTCAATATACTCAATACGACCAGCCAATGACTCCGAAGCATTTTCAATTAAATCACGAGAAGAGCTTCCTAAAATAAGAACTTTAGTATCTTTTCCCATTGAGTCCGCTTTGACTCGTAAGTATTTAAACAATTCTGGCCTTCTTTGAATCTCATCAATAATAATTAGACCCGTTAAAGATTCAAGAGTGAGCTTTGCATTCTCAAGCAAATTAAAATCAGTGGGATCTTCAAGATCAAAAAAATTTACCGGCTTTATTTTACTCAGCCTGATTACCTCTTTTGATAATGTAGTTTTCCCCACCTGACGTGGACCAATAAGAGCTGTCACTCTAGATTGTTTTAAGCTTTGTCGTATTTTTTTTAACAAATCTGTTCTTCGAATCGATGCCATCGAGTAAACCTACTCTTCTCTTTTGAGAAGAGCAAGCTCCTCACAGAACCC
>CAZMVK010000091.1:0-14376 GCA_964569545.1 uncultured Bdellovibrio sp. | reverse complement strand
AGTGGCTTACAATCATTATCTTGGCTGAATGAAAAAGAATGTGTGCCATCATCGCAAAATGTTTGGTCGTTAGATTCTAATCTGAACGATGATCCACAGCTAGCCAAAGCGCAGTCGTATTTGTCTTGCGGTTCTGATGTCGGCTTTAATTTCAACCCGAAAAAAGGAGCTTCCAATGGTCGTAACGGATCTCTTTGATCATGAATATATTCAAGCAACAAAACCATCGAATCGTTTGATGATTGTTCTGCACGGTCGTGGCGACAGTCTTAAGCCATTTCAATCTTTTGATCGAGAGTTGAAAATTGAAGGCATGAACTATTTATTGCTGAACGCTCCGAGAAAATATTTAGACGGTTTTTCTTGGTATGGTGAACCACCATTTCAAAAGCTGGGTGTATTGCGAATTCGACAAAAAATGATTCAGTTGTTGAAAGAGCTTGAAGAGCAAGGTTGGGAACCAGAAAATATTTTTTTATTAGGTTTTTCGCAAGGATGTTTGGTCTCATCTGACGTGGCTTTGCACTATCCAAAAAAATTAGGTGGAGTTATTGGTATCAGTGGTTATTTTCATTTTTTTCCACGTTGGAAAAATACTGTTGAGCAAAATAGACTGACGCCTTGGTTGTTCACTCATGGTTCAAAAGATGATGTTTTACCCTTGGTAGATACAAAATTTGGTATACACAAGTTGCGCTCTGCTGGGCTGAAAGTTGAACTGATTGAATCTGACAAACGTCATGTTTTTCAGGAAAAAGAATATCCGTTGATTCGTCGATGGGTGCAGCAAAATATATCTCAAATCTAGATCTGTAGATCCAAGGCTATGTGCCGAAAAGAATATAATGATGGTAAAAATTAAACACCCGATTTTCTCAAGTTTTATTTTCGCTCTTGTTTGTCATTTTCCTGTCCTGTCTTTTGCTGGTATGCAGATGGTAAAGCCTTGTGTTGCTTTGACAGACGTCGTACAGAGCGCGCAAGAAGATGGTCAGGCCCTCGGTCTAGATCGTATTCCAAGAAAATTATTGGTTGCCTCTTCTGTGGACTATTTTGTTCAATCGCGAGCGGGAAATTTATTACAGGTTTGGGCTCAGCATTCATTTCGTCAGGCTCGCTCGACTTTTAAATGTTATAGCGGCAGCTCCGAAGAGGCATTGTCATTTGTTGTTTCAGCACCCACATTGATTGATCAAACTGTTGAGCGCAAAACTGGAAACAGTTATTGGCAGTTTCATTTGTCATTAAATAAAAATAATTTAGGAATTTGGAATCAAAAAACTAGATTATTTCCAAACACTAAATCTTGGCCTGAAGAGTTGAATAAAATTGGTTATCAGCAAAACTGGAAATTAATATCTAATGGGAAATACAAATTAATTCTGACCCGTCATCTGGGTGAATACACTCAATCGCTTATCATTTATTATGATTTGGTTAATGAGTAAAGCTACGGTTCCTCTTATTTTGAGATAAAAGTCTAGGACGAATAGCTTACCTAATATAACTAGTGTATTATATTGGTAGAGGTCGAATATGAAATTCGTCTATATTATTGAGGATGACCCTCGATTTCAAAAAGAGATCGTCGAAGCTATACATGCTGTCGATCCTAAGATTCAAATTCGATTATTCTATAATCTAGAAAAATTTATTCCCTGGGTGAAGGCCGCAATGATGCACGGAGTGCGTGCGATACCGAATATGGGTACAAAGCCAACATGGGTGCCGCAGGAAGAAGTCAAGCCAGACAGTGACGATCATAAGCTAGTGGCTATTATTTCAAAAGTCGAATTTTTAGGTGCAAGACAGCTCACGTTATTAAAGAAAACAAAACGACTTTTTATCGAGCGTAGTATTTGTACAGCAGAAGACCCAACAGCATTTATTTTAACGGCTTTTGATGATCCTGGTTTTCAGTTAAGGCAGCTTGAAGATCGTATTCTTAACAATGTTATTATAAAACCATTTGATCGTTTGATTTTGATTCAGCATTTGTCTTTTGCAATTGATGGTCATCATCCACCTTCGAAATATGTAGTAGCTAATCAAAAAACAAAAGCTGTTGTTGAAATGCTTAAAGAGGTTCAGATAGAATCCATTTCAGATATAGGTTTTGTTACGAAAAGTAATCGCGAGATAAAAGCCGGTGCGGTATCAAAATATTATGGCCAGATTTTCAAGTCAGACCGCAACCGATCTCTTTTTGCAGTTTGTCGTTCCTGTGAACCATGCCCAGCAGAGCCAGGAAATTTTCGATGTTATTTTACATATTTTGCTGCCGATCAAACTCAGATATCAACTGTCCGGCGCAAGACGCGAGACAAGGCAGAAAAAGAAACTCACTTGCTTGGCGATCATTTGTTGTCACGGATTTCTGCCAAAAATGAATTGAATATTTTATTGTTGGATGACGAAGAAGACACCGCAGGTGGATTGAATGGTTTGCTTACTAAAAAATTCAATTCAGTTAATGTCGTTTCCTATTCTCATTACATAACATTGTTGTCGGACTTGGATCCAGCTCAAGTCATCGAAAAGCGAAATGCAAATCTTAAAGCCCTGGGCGGGGCAAATGAAGCCACGATGTATTTTGATTTGTCGATGTCGCAATTTTTAGGGTTTGAAGCTGATAAGACAGATGTGCAGATTATTTTTAATATGGCACCGCCTGCTATGAAAGCTAAATCAGATTGGTGGAGCTCTGGCTTGTGGCCAGGTCATAAAGAAAAATTCACTAAAATGATACGTACGCAGATGGTCGATGACGATGATGTGTTAGCAATAAACATTAATGACGATGCATTTTTTGTCCGAGTCACGGCAGTAGGCAAGAGCGAAAAAAAATGTTCAATAAAAGTTATAGAAATCAGCAAAGAAGAACAAATTTCGTGGATTGAAAAAAGTAGTCGCTTGAAAAAGCCTATAGATCTTATTATTGCCAGTCATAAATATTTTGGCGAGGGCGCTGAGAGCCGTTGGAAATTTATAAAAGATAAATTGCAAAGCAGATTTGAGGCAGAGCCGAAGATTTTAATGACTGCAAAAAAAGAGTTCACGGATGCTGAAGAAAGAGCTTTTGGTACATTTGTTGACGATATTTTCTTTAAACCAGTAGATCGTGTTTACATTGCGCAAAAAATTAAATCCATGTTTCCATTTTTGCAAACGACATCTGAGCCTGTAGAAATCAAAGAAGTTGTAAAAAATGAAACAGTAAAAGCTGTGAACCCAGTCGATGTGAAAGAGATTTCCGAAGCTGGTTTTGTGATGGAGTATTATCGCCAGGTCAGTGTTGGCAGTTTTCGTGAAATTGTATTGTGGCAGCCCTATGAAATCAATGCACCTGAGCTGATTTCGACGTGTAATTTTGTTGAAGAAAGCAAAGAGAAAAAAGGCAGTTACAATTGTCATTTTATTTTCTTTGGTATCACTGATATTTTTTTGAAACATATTCGTGTTTGGATTCGTGATAATTATATTTTATCTAAAGAGGGTAAAGGCTAATTCGGTCCGTCTAGTTTCTAAATAATTTTTTTAATAAATCATTTAGAAACTAGTGTCGAAAATGAGGCTGACTTTGTCTCTTTGAATGTCCAGAGTGTTAATAATATCTGGATTCCATATGTTTCTTCCGCGTATTCGAATGCGTCCATTGGCTAATGAATTTGCTGCGGTCAACATTGCATATTGAGCTGGGGTTAGGTTGGAGAAGCGTTTGATAACTTCGACGGCATCGACGCCGATTTCTTTGATTTCGACGATGACTTCGCAAATTTGATCTTTTTTTACCGAGCGCACGCAGGCGTCTACCAAGGTATCTAATTGCACTTGCGATTCTTTTTCTCCAGACGCGTAAGCTTGAGCAATGGATGCCAGCAACAAATTTGTAAGCAAGAATATAAATGTTAAATATGATTTATGATTTTTGATTACTTGCAAGTTTGTCTCTTTGCATATTGTTTGCGAAAAGATCGTCACCAGCAGCTCCGGTGACTTTGTAAATAATTAAAACTCCCGGAATAGAAATCACTCCACATAATGTGAAAAACCAAAACCAGCCTGTTCTGATGGCGATAAAACCAGTAAAGGCAGGAACGATGGTTCGCGATAATCCCATAAAGCTAGTCAGCAATGCGTACTGAGTAGCGGTAAATTTTTTGTTGGTGAGAGCGGCCATAAAAGCAACAAAGGCCGAAGTGCTCATGCCGATCGCAAAATTTTCAACCGCAATCACCGCAGTTAGGACGCTGAGGTCTTTTCCTAACCACGCTAATATTGAAAAACCAAAATTTGATAAGCCTTGTGCGATACCAAATACAACCAACGCATTGATAATTCCAAGGCGCAAAATCCATGCGCCACCAATCAATCCTCCGACGGATAAAGAAACCCAGCCAATCAATTTGCTGATGGCGCCAACTTCGGTGCGTGTAAATCCGAGATCTAAATAAAATGGTAAGCTCATTTGTGAAGCCATGTTATCGCCCATTTTATACATCAAAATAAAAAGTAAAATCCAAAGGGCACCTTTTTTTTGAAAAAAATCACGAAAGGGTTCGATAATGGCTTGTTGGAAAGAGGATGGCGGAGGTGTTTCAACGAGAGGCTCTTTACATAACAAAGTTGAAATTATACCCATTGCTTGCACGATTGCCATGATGCCATAAACCTCAGACCAACTGAAATGATCTGATAAGATCAGGGCCAAGGCGCCAGAGATCATACGAAAAGCAAACAGATATGCCGCCACATGAATAGAGCTTCCCCAGCCAAGCTCTTCATTGGTCAGGGCTTCGCGTCGCCAAGCATCGATCGCAATGTCTTGGCTGGCGCTCAAGAATGAAGTCATCAAAGCCCAAAAAGCAACCATACCAAGATTTTCTTGTGGATGTGAAAGTCCTAAGAACACAGTGGCAAGCACGAGCAAAATTTGTGAAACAAGCATCCATCCACGACGACGTCCCCATTTGCCAATCGAATAACGATCCAACAAAGGTGCCCATAAAAATTTTAAAGAATACGGCAGGCCCACCATGGCAAACAAACCGATACTGCCAAGATCTACATTTTCTGATTTCATCCAGGCTTGAAGAGTTCCGCCAGTTAAAGCCAACGGCAATCCTGAGGACAAACCCATTAAAAAAATAATCGCAAATTGTTTGTTAAAATACTTGTGCCAATTGTTTATAATCATATTGGTAATTTTCTCATTTTCCACAGCAAGTGACTAATGTAGGGTCTGCGATTTTCACCAGTTGTGACCATTAACAGTTTGGTAATTTTTAAATCCGCAGGATCGGTATAAAGTACGATCAGCATCTCTTGAATAAAGTTGGTATTCAAAGTGACATAGTTGTCTGTGCCAACGCCCAGTTGTACGCCTTTTTTCTCCCACCAAGAAAATGGATGATCTTTGTAGTCTTCAAATTGTCCTGTTAGTTTATTATTTGAAGAGGGTAATGAAACCAGCGAAACACCTTTTTGAATCAAGCGATTCAAAACGTCATGTTGATAATGTTCGACTTCACGTGCGGTGTGGAATTTTGCTTTGGTGAAAAGAACCTTGTCATCATCAGTTAATTTTTGACCAGTGAGAAGTTTTTCTAAGACCGGACGATAATTACCCCAGTCTAATTCAACCAATTCGCGATATTCTGGATCTTTACTGGTGATTGCGGTTCCAGCTTTATTTTTCTGTAAAACGATTTGTAATAAATTATGAAAATAAACATTGGGGTTGATTCCTAATGACAAGCCATGCTCAAGAGTTGATATGTGCCAAATATTCATAGCATTGTCGACAGCCTGAATGCCTTTTTTCAAAGTATAAAAAGTTTCACCGTGGTGAGAGCGAATATGAAATCCACGATATTGCAATTTGCGGAAGCCTTTTTGGAACTCGTAAAAATGCTCTTTGCGATAAAGATCATTTTCACTGCCAACAGTATCGACGTCGGTCATCACGCTTTGCAAGTGAGGGTATTTATCTATCATTTTGACGATTTCATCAACTTGCGCTTCAAAATGTTGTTGTCGCGTATTGTATTTGCTTGAATCAAATGAAGAAGCTTCTTTGCGGAACGAAGGCGATAGAATAAATTGAAAATTAGGATGTTGTTTTTGAAATTCAAGAAAACCTTCAGTAAGGCCTAACACAACATCTTCAGCTGAAACGTCATCAGCTCCAGGAATTTGTTCTGTCGAGTTCGAAGAGGATCGGCTGAGGGAAAATTTCAATCTGATTTTGCCGACATTGTATTTGTAATACAATTCTTTGGCTAAATGGTAAGAACTTTCTTTGTGTGCTTCGCGATCAACCAAAATTAATTTTGGCAGATACAAAATGCGTAAATACGTCATGAAACCTTCGCCCTCTTTCAGGCGAATCAGTTTATCTACATCAGCGATGGAGTTAATGGGCCAAGCTTCGGCGCCGTAAACCTCGGTGATTTTTTTTCGATAAAGTTCTTTGTGCGGACCTTCGATTAATTTTTTTAATCTTGGATAAATAAATTCAGCGGTCATCGCGCCAGTTAAATGAATATGTTCTTCGTGGAATTTCAGAGGGAAGCGTTTGAAAAAATGAAATAAAGTTTCGTTCAATGGATGTTTCATCAAGGTTTGAATGACAATTTTATTTTGTTGAAAGTCCGAAAGGAGACTGCGGAATTCTTCTACCAATTGGTAAGCGACGGGGTCTTGGCTTTTCAAATCTCCTTGGCTCAATAGCCTAAGAGTATCGCCTAGCGAGATGCCGTTGGTTTCGCTAATAATTTCAGTTAAATATTTCAGTAGAATTTTTTGTGTTTTTTCGTTTATCATATTGAGCTAAAGAATATCTTTAAGTCAATCGCTTGTACAAGACTTTGTGAAGACCTACTGGGGGAATATCAAATAATTCTCCGTGAGCGATAAAACCTACACGACTGTAAAAAGAAAAGGCTTTTTCTCGCGCATTACACCACAGTAAATCGCAATTTTTTTTCTGTAATTCACTAAAACAAAAGTTCAAAAGTTGTTCGCCTAGACGAAGGTTTTGCCACTGATTATCGACTGCCATTCCTCGTAAACGATAAGGGTTTTGACAGGGAAAAAATGCAAATTTGTCTTTGTGGAAAGAGGCAATAGCTATGACCTGATTGTCGATCATGCCAATTGCATGAAATGCGCCTTCGCTGCGATCTTCGGGAAAAAAGCAGCTCTCAATCGGTCGCCCTGGGCGCAGGACTTTGTGACGCAGTGGAATTATTTTTTCATCGATTTGATTGCGGTCGCTGCCACCGTCGATAATCGAACAACATAAAGTAGGTTTTGATTTCATCAGAGAAGAGTACTCAGTTGGTTGATAAAAAACTAATTAAATTTTTTTTAGTTTTTTATCAATTCGCACACATCTTAACTGATTTTTAATGGTAAATATGGAAGCCATGCGATGGGCACCTGGTTGTTGTTTACATCCATCTCTGGTCTTGGCAACCAAGTGGGAATGGTTGGCTCTTTTAATAAGGGCATATTCGCAGTTTGTGGAGTGCGATTGGCTTTGCGCTGGTTGCAATCACGGCATGCGGTGACCATATTGGTCCAGCTTTTTGGCCCTTTTTTGGATGCAGGAATGATGTGGTCCAAAGTTAAATGTCGTGGTGAGTGCCTGTCGCCACAGTATTGGCAGGTGTAATTGTCGCGCATAAAAACATTTTCACGACAAAAACGGATGGCCCCAAGACTGCGCGGTTTGACGTAATGTTTGAGTCGTAAAATCGAAGGGATTTGAAAGCTATTCCTAACGCTACGTGCGAACACATTGTGATAATCGACAATTTCAACTTTGTTTTGGCACCAAAGAATAAGAGCTTTTTGCCATGAAATAATTTGCATGGGCTCATAACTCGCATTCAGCAAAAGCACTTGGCTTGCTGAAAGAGTAGGGGTTAAGCAATCTTTGCGTCGCCTGTCTTCCTCTGCCTGCATATTAATATGATTGCTAAAAATACGCGCAATTACAAGTCGAATTCTCTTGCTGGGACGACATAAGAATGATTTATGGTAGCTCTAAAATCAATCGATACAAACGTCTTTAGGAGGACCGATGAGCCGTCGAGTAATTACATTTAACTACACACTGAAAAACTCTAAAGGTGAGGTTGTTGATCAATCAAATGATGGGCCTTTGTCTTTTCTTGAGGATGGTCAGCAGATTATTCCAGCGCTAGAAGCTGAGTTGAAATCAATGCTAATCGGACAAAAGAAAAATGTGAAACTGGCTGCCGTAGATGCTTATGGTGTGATGGAGCCAAAGATGATGATGGAAGTGCCAAAAGCAGAGCTTGCACATTTGCAAATTGAGCTAGGTGGTTTCTTGCAGTTGCAATTGCAAGATCAAGTTAAGGTCGTGCGAATTGCTAAGATAACTGAAGAGACGGTAACTTTGGATGGCAATCATCCTTTGGCTGGCGAAGATTTGGAATTTGATGTCGAGATGATTGATGTTAGACCTGCAACATTGGAAGAGCTTGCTCATGGTCACGCGCATGGTCCTGGCGGCCACCATCACTAGGAAAATATTAATGGAGGTAGCTTTATATGCCGTCATTTGATGTCGTTTCAGAAGTGAATATGCAAGAGGTCGACAACGCTGTAAATCAAGCGATCAAAGAGATCGAGCAGCGTTATGATTTTCGCGGCAGCAAAAGTGAAATTGTTTGGGATAAAAAAGAAATTCTAATCAAGGCTGATGACGATTATAAAATGAACGCGATCAAGGATATTTTGCAGAGCAAAATGCACCGTCGAGGTATTGAAATCAAGTCCCTGGACTTTGGTGCAATCGAGCCTGCCGGGGGTCAAAGTTTACGCCAAAAAGTTTTGCTAAAACAGGGCCTCGATAAAGAAATAGCTAAAGATATTATAAAGTTAATTAAGGAATCCAAGTTAAAGGTGCAGGCCCAAATCATGGATGACAAGGTTCGGGTGAGTTCTAAAAGTATTGATGAACTACAATCAACAATGGCTTTGCTGCGCGCGCAAAATTTATCTGTGCCATTACAGTTCGACAATATGCGGTCCTAATTAGCAAAATTCTTTTTGAGAGATTTGTTTTTTTGAGTTATGATGGTTTTGTTCCGTTCCAGTTCCATAGGACTTTTTTGCACTCATGGTTCCGGTCGGCTTTTTTTAACATTCCCAGGAGGTACCATGGGTAAGAAGTTGTATATAGGGAATCTTCCCTATTCTGTAGATGACTCTGTATTACAAGAAGAGTTTTCAAAATTTGGCGCTGTAGCTTCAGCTAAAGTTATCACTGATCGTGAGACTGGCCGTAGCAAAGGTTTTGGATTCGTAGAAATGGAATCTGATTCTGAAGCAGATGCTGCTATCGAAAAAATGAACGGTGCTTCTTTAGGTGGCCGTGACATTAACGTTTCTGAAGCTCGTCCTCAAGCTCCACGTGAAGGTGGCGGCGGTGGTCGTGGTGGACGCGGCGGCGGTGGCGGCGGACGTGGTGGCTTCGGCGGCGGTGGCGGTCGTGGCGGCGGCGGATATCGTTAGTCTGTTCTTATTCAAATGAATATTTAAAGGGGGCTTTTTTAGCCCCCTTTTTTTTTATCTATTTTTGATTTATTAAATGCAGTAATGAGAAATATGATTTCACAATTAGACCTAGCAGTTCAAGAGTTGGAAAAAGGCAATGTCGTCGCGATGCCGACGGAAACTGTTTATGGTTTAGCCGCGTCTATTGATAATCATGAAGGATTGAAAAAAATTTTTTCAACCAAGCAACGTCCATTTTTTGATCCGTTGATAGTGCATGTGTGTTCTAAGGATATGGCGCGAAATTTAACAACGGATTGGAGTCCTCTTGTTGATTTTTTAGCCGAGCATTTTTGGCCAGGCCCGTTGACTATGGTTCTGCCAAAATCTACTGCAGTCGATTCTTTAATTACTTCGGGATTAGAAACTGTGGGTATTCGTATGCCTTCTCATTCTGTTGCATTGAGTTTGATCGAAAAGCTTGGCAGGCCGGTGGCTGCTCCCAGCGCCAATCGTTTTGGGAAAACCAGCCCGACAACAGCCGAGCATGTAAAGAGCGAATTCCCCAATGAATCATTTTTAATTCTAGATGGGGGCGCAAGCTTGATCGGAATTGAATCGACTGTTTTGCTGGTAAAGCATTTTAATAATGAATATGAGCTTTCAATTTTACGAGAGGGACATGTCAGTCGAACGGAGCTAGAGCAGAGCTTAAAAAATAAAAAATGGAGTTTTAGTTTTATAGATACGGTTTCAAAAAAAGAATCTCCAGGTCACATGAAGCATCACTATATGCCGTCAATGCCTTTGTTGTTGCTGCAAAATCATGGTTTGTCAGATCAAGAAATTTGCGATCGAGCACAACTGCAAATAGCGCAATTACCATCACAAGTTGAAGGCGTAGAAATATTACGACCTCAATCAATGAAACGTTTTGTTGAAATGCAATTGCCAGAAAATTCTGCATTAGCCGCACGCGAGCTTTATTCCATGTTGAGGAAAATGTCAGACAATGATGATGTTGATTTTATTTTATTTCGCCTACGGTCGATTCATTTCACTGAATCTTGGAAGGCTATCATGGATCGCTTGACGAAAGCAGCGTCTTTGATCTTATGATGGGTCATGAATTATTTCCGAATTTTTTATAAAATAATATTATTCACTCTTGTTGTTTTGATCTTTTTAGTAACGTCGACAATATGGAGATTGTTGATCTGGAAGATCCCAGCGCGTCGTCGATTTTATGCGCACACTGTGACGTTTGTTTGTTATATGGCAACTGTGTTGTTGTCGATCAAGGTGCGCGCAATCAACAAGCCTAAATCTGGCAAAAATTATTTATTAGTCGGCAATCATTTGGGTATGATTGACATTTTGGTGACAGCTTCTCAGTTGTCGGCATTATTTGTGACATCGGTAGAGCTACGACAAACTGCAGGCTTGGGTTGGTTGGCAGAAATGTCAGGATGTTTATTTGTTGAAAGACGCAGTCGTTCTAATATCACCAAGGAATTAAAAGAAATTCGAAATGTTTTATCACAAGGTCTCAGTGTAATTCTGTATCCAGAGGGAACCTCAACCAATGGTGAGCGGGTTCTGCCGTTTAAAAAAACACTGATGACATCGGCTGCTGGGACGGGGATTGCCATCAAGCCAATGGTTTTAAATTATCGTCGAGTCAATGGTGAGCCCATCTCGGCAAAATGGCGTGATTATGTATTTTGGTATGGAGATCAAACTTTCGCTCCGGCCTTGTTGCGATTTTTTTCCTTACGCAGTGTCGAGGTGGATTTAGAGTTTTGCCAAGATGTTATTGTTCACTCTGAAGAAGAGAGAAAAATTGTTGCCGGTCAAATTCAAAGTGTCGTGGTTAGCAAGTATTCTAAAATTCCATTATTGCCTGGTGAGGTCAGCCCGTATTCGCATATTCCAATCGCCGAGTGAGATAGAAATTATTTTTTCTTTGGATTTTCTTTTTTCTGAGATTTTTTAGTAGTTTCAGTGGGAGCTTCGACGTTTTGATTTTTGATTGAGCTCGGGGTCATATTTTCTAAGCCGACCAGGACGCCAATAATATCTTGCAGCTCAAGCCATGGTTTGTTGTTTGTCGGTAGATCTTCTCTGAGTTCCATTGTTAGCACGGGAACCTTGCGCTCAAACCACATGTAACGTCCAAGGCTGCCTGGATAATGACCCAAGGATCTCCATGGGAGATAATCAAACTTGGGTGGTTTTACTTTTGGTCCATCGTAATCTAGAACTTTTAATGGTGTATGAATTGAAACAACAAAATCGGGTTGAAACTCTTCAAGATGTTTTAATGCACATTTGGTTTCAGGTTCACTGGCTGCGATATCGCCGGGAAATCGACGAGGACTTGCTTTGTTTTCTTTTGTCCAAAACTCTTTCGCTTTTTCATTCCAATCAGCCGTTGGGAAATTGCGATTGAGATCTATTTTATTTCCATTGGTTCTTGTTTTCAGTTTCACACCATCTGGATTTAGGATGGGAATGACTCGCCAGTGATTGCGAGGAGAAATGGATTCAAGTCTTTCCATCCAAAAACGACCAACGCTTCCGGCTGGAGTTTCGTCGCCATGAATAAGAGAGATCACTAGAATTTTGGCAATTTTTTTTGCGTCACCATTTTTTTCATAATGAAAGATGGGTGTGCCGGCAGCACTTTTGCAATCGGGCAGCGTTTCAACTTTGGCGCAGGCTGATTTTAAAACTCTGGAATCCGTTTTTCCGGGGAAAGGAACTAATGATTTTTCGCAGAGATCACCAAGTGACATTAGCGGCGACATTGCGGGTTGAATATTAGACTCTTCTGACGGCTTAATTGTTGGAATCGCGGATTCTGCATAGGTCAGAGATGTTTTAAGAAATAGGCCCACGCAGATTAATAATAAACAGATGTTCCGCATTTTTATATAGCCGCTTACGACTTTTTAGGCGGAACAGTTTCTTCTTGTTTCTGCTGCTGAATAGAGGCGTGTTGCTGTTGTTGATTTAACTGTTGAGAGTCTTGCTTTGGAGGAAGATCTCTTGCCTCAGCGTTGATCTCATTCAGACCTTCTTTGAAGCCGCGAATAGCGCGCCCCAAACCTTGTCCAAGTTGTGGCAACTTGTTTGGCCCAAAAAATAACAATAAAATTAAAATGACTACTAACCAATGTATTAAGCTAAATTCACCCATGAAGAGATACTTAACCTTTTTTTGTGTTCTTGCAAAGTCTAAATTGAATTGTTGGCAAGCTAAATGCGTCAATAATGAATAGTAATACGCAGCATATATTTTGAGACTAAGAATTGTTCCAGATTTAAATTTTTAAAATGAGCCATTTATATTTGAGGCCTGTAAAGTTTTATTCAAGCGGTGGCGTCACCAGATCAAACTTGGTGATGTTTCATTTGTAGCCATCAATATTAATTTTTTGTCAAACTTGCTTCAAAGCGAGGCGTTCGCCAGTAACAAATTAGGTGTGCTGTTAATTTCATCGTAAACTGAGGGGACAGTACGTTATCAGGAGGCGAGAAATGTTTCAGGATATGGTTCAAAAAGGCGAAGTAAGTTTTGTTATGCTGTGGGTGTTAAATCCGGTGTTCATACTTTTTTATCAAAATTGTTCTTGGGCGCCGCCCAATAAAGCACAGGCCAGTCAGGTGATTTATTCGTCTTCAATAGCTGGTAGCGTTGAGTCCGCGAGCTTGGCTCTGGAGGCTCAGAAAAGGTCTAATGAGTGTTGGTCCAACCGAATTGCTGGCATCTGCGCCCAACAATAAGTTTCTAGCATATGCTGGTAATCTATAAAGGAATGCTGACGGTCGCCATTAGGGTGTTATTATCAAAGGACTTGTAATTTGTCGCAAGTTCTTCGAGCCCCTTACCTGTGCCTATGTTTACTTTGCTATATTTACTCATGATGTATTCTAAATTAAATGAAAGAAATGGGATGGGGCTGATGCCTATTCCTGCTTTTGTATATGTTCCTTTGGCTGACACATCGCCAGCTGTTTTTTTCAAAGTCAGTTCATTATTAAATCCATATCCTGCAAAAAGACGAAGTCCTAAGATTAAATTGACTCCTGCGGTGGCTCCTAATGATGTGGTCGAAAAATCAAATTTCGCCGATGAGTCGTTTGGGGTTGCTGTGCCGTTGCTAGCCATATAATCCAAGGCGAGCCATGTCATTAAGACTTTAGCGCCAAGTCTAAGTCCATAAGTTGAAGCAGTCTGAGCGTTGCTTACTGAAACATCATTGGTATCTTTGGTGTCTACAGTTCCCGCAGCATAGCCTAGATAAGGTTCAATCATAATGCCTGCGTAGCTGTGTTGAGTGAATAGAGATATAGCTACGATCGCAAAAATGACGAAAATCTTTTTCATGGAATCTCCTTGGGTCTCAATGAGCCATTGTCCCCTGGCTTTTAATGACAAGTCCATCTCGTTTCGCAGTGTTTAATGAAAACAATGAAAAAGTCTATTGACTTACATATAATTTACACTGTAATTTGTGTGTATGAACCAATCGCCCCGTCCCTTAACGGCTAAAGAAAAAAGTGTTCTTGAGTTTATCGAGGGAGAGATTTTAAAAAATGGAATCTCTCCTTCGTATCAGGAGATTTGTGACCATTTTGGTTTCGCTTCTTACAACTCAGTTCAGAACTATCTGAAGCAGTTGACGCAAAAAGGTTATGTGCGCGTTTTGGAAAATCAAAAGCGAGGCATTCAAATATTGCACTCGCCAAATACTCACCAAAATTCGGTGAGTGATGTTAGGCCTACCAATTCGGGATCTTCTCGTAGCTTGCTCCTCCCACCACCCAGTGAGCACGGGG
>CAZMVK010000090.1:0-14512 GCA_964569545.1 uncultured Bdellovibrio sp. | reverse complement strand
CTGATTGGTATTTTGAATTTGGATCAAGGGGGCGACAGTCCAACCAAGAGAATCCTGGTCGATCCCAAACTGTCGCCTTTTCTGAATAAATAGAGGCTTCCGCAAACACATTGTTGTACGGATTGACGCCAGCAGTTTCGCGGTTTAATTCGTCCATAGCTTGTAACTGCATTTCCTCGAGGTTTTTTGGAATTTGCGGTACCGGCGGAGCGGCGGCTTCCATATCATTTTTATGAAAAAACATTTCACGACTCAGTCTAGCTTTAGAGTCTTTGATGATGGCATTTAGTTTTTCACTGTTTGATGAATTGTTTGCCGTATCTTGATTGTCTTGTTTTGAGACATTTTCTTTATCAGATTTATTATTTGTTTTTTTATCGGTACTTTTTTCTATTTTTTTCTTTGAGTTTTGATCTGATTTCTTTGCCGGAGAGTTCTTAGCTATGGCCATATCACTATTCAGTAATAAAGAAAAAGCTGAAAATAAAATAACCAACCAATATGATTTCATCAATACTTTATCGGTGAATGTTAAGTACTTATTAATATCTTCATTTGATTTGAGAGAATTTTTTATTAATGAGCGCCTTCGTCTGGACTCTCCTTTCTACTTGGCCTCGTATAAATTGATTTTCTTATGGCAATTGATCAATGGGTCGCATCCAAAATTGTTGAAAAGTTTTTCACTCTCCGAAGCATTGTTCGTATTTGATGTTGGTGTCTAAACTTTTACCAATTTCTAGCAAACAAAACCCAGTCTCAGTCTTAAGTCCGGTTTCAGCTTGGCCGATAGTCTAGGTGTAAGATTATTTTAAAACGGGGGCTTTATGACGGAAATGAATATCGATGAATCAAAAGCATGGTTTATTTTACGCGGCGATAGCAAATATGGTCCCTATACTTATTTAGAGTTGATTCGTTTACTGCAAGAAAAAAGAGTTTATGAGTATGACTTTGTCTGGAATGATCAATTAGGTAGTTGGAAAAAAGTTTCTGAAACCAGTCAATTTCAACCAGATTACATTCGTAATATTAGAGAAAATAAGGATGTAGCTGAAAGAGAAGTCTTTTTTCGTCGACGTTACGCTCGTATGCGTTGTGGGATTTCAATTTTAATCCATAATAATAAAAAAGTTTGGAAGGGTCATTCTTTAGAGGTCGGTGCTGGTGGTGCCGGAATGATTTTAGAAACAGATTTATTGCAGGTTGGACAAAAAATATTTTTACATTTTAAAGCAGGAGATGGTGTTCCGCCGTTTAATGCTGAATGCACAGTTGTCAGAAAAAGTGTTCGTTCGCCAAATCACGTTCAGTATGGTGTGCAGTTTGATAAAATCAGTCAAAGCGTGCAAAAAGCAATTCATCAATTGTCAGTGGCTCCCTCATTTGCAAAAACAGGAAAAGCTGCGTGAGAATATTATTTATGCCATCAATTAAACTCAACTCTTTTTTAATCGCTGGTTTGCTATTGTTGTCTGCTTGTAACAAACAACAGTTTGTGGTTCCAGAAGAATCAAAAAGTTTTGAACAAGCTGTAACCTACAATAACAAAGTAGATATAGTGTTGATGGTTGATAATTCATCAAGCATGGATATTTATCAAAATAAATTAGCCAATCAGGTGCCAGAAATGTTGAGCGCTTTGGATCAGGTGGGAATGGATTATCAAATCGTGGTTGTGACTACAGATATGAGATCCACTGGCAATGGCGGAAAATTTACCGGAACCCCTCGAGTGTTAACAAATGGCAGTGCGAATTTAGCTGCGGCTCTTACTGCACGCGTGAAACAAGGTACTAGTGGTTCGGATTTAGAACGTGGTCTTTTATCAATTAAAACAGCTTTGTCTCCGGCGTATTTAAATTCTGCGGGACGTGGTTTTCTACGTAATGATGCTTTGCTTGCGGTGATTGTTTTGTCAAATGAAGACGATCGCTCGGATGGTGATCTGCAAGAGTATAAAACTTTTTTTGAACAATTAAAGCCAAATATGAAAACAGCATTTGGTGACACAAGATCTTGGATGGTTAATTTTATCGGTGTGCCAAATCTGCAATCCAGCTGCTCGACTTCGTTGGACGGAGCATACAAAGAAGCAGGTTTACGTTGGATTGAATTAGCCAATTATACTGGTGGAGTTGTGGAGCCAATCTGTGATTCGACATTGGCGCAATCAGTGGTTAATATCAGACAACGAATTGTACAAGTGTTGACAGATTTTCATTTAGGCAGAGCTCCACAGCCAGCTACTCTTGCTGTCAAAATCAACGGTCACGTCGTTCCTGAGTCTAAAGAAAATGGTTGGGAATACATTGCTGATGGTTACATCATCCGTTTTCACGGCAATGCGGTGCCAGCAGCGACTGACAAAATCGCAGTGGATTATCAACCAGCCTCTGCGCTATAAAATGCGATCAAAAGTGGACACACTATCTCATTGTTTGTTGGGCTAATGATTTTACTTCTTCAAACTCTCAAAATAAGCTTTCATGCTTTGACCTATGCTGTGTTCTTCGGCGGCCTGCTCAACCAATCGTTTTAGTTTTTCATGTGTGCCAGGTTCTTTTAGTAACGTATGCCAATCCAGAGGGTTGGTTTGATTTAAGTCACCAAAGGTTGAATAGATTTTGAAGAAACCTTCCGAAGGGCGATACAACACAAAATAATCATCATCAATAAAGGCGATCTCGCGACTGTAACAACGGTACTGAGGAAAACAGTGGCTAGAAAAAACCACGCGGTAATCCCAAGGTCGCAGTAAACTTCGTCCAGAGAATGTTGTGTCCTTTGGTTTTAAATCTTGTCTAGAAAGAACTTGGTGTAAATCCAAAACTGTTGGCAGCACATCCATCACGCTGACCACTTTCTCTGTATTTTTTTGTAGATTTGCTAACAGATCAGTTGGGATTTTTTGTTTAATATTGTCTGGGATGTAAATAAACAGTGGAACTTTGACCATTTCTTGATGGTAATCCACACCGTGAAACCAAATGCCATGCTCGTTCATGCCTTCGCCATGGTCCGAGGTCATGATCACAATTGTTTTTTCTAAATCAACAGATTTTAGCAATTGTTCTTTGGTGGCGGCAGAAGCAATTTGTCCATTGAGATAACAATTTTTAAAACTTTCAACGCCTGTCGACCTGGTCAGATCACAGGGTTTGTACGGTGCGGTCACATCTGGCAGAGAATTGTACGGATAATGACTGCTAAAGGTTTGAATCACGCCAACAAAATTTTTACCGATGATATTTTTCTTGTTGTTGTCGTGAAGATATTCATTGAAATGTTTAATCACATATCGATCATCGACTGTTTCGGGATTGCCTTTAAAATCAGAATGAGCAACCGCTCCCCACAAATGTTTTTGTCCAATGGATTGATAAAACAAATCCAATCGCGACCAGCCCAAGGGTTGTGTTGACATAAAAAATGTTTCCACCCCTTTGCTGAAATAATCCCAAAAAACCAATGAACCTTTGAGTTTTAAAACATCTTGATTTGAACCCATGCCAGATAAAATGGCTGGCACCGAAGTATCAGTGAAATTTGCTGGTGAAATCGGAAAACGAAAATCATAAGATTTTTGTAAAAACGATTTAATTTTTTCATCAGTTGGCGTTGGGTATCCGTGTTGATTTGAAAAATCCCAGCGTTGAGAATCATCAAGGATTAATAAAATATTATAATCCATCTTGGCCGTTGGCAGAGCTATGAATTTTTCTTGAGCTTGATCTGTTTGATCCAAAGTATTTAACGCTGTATTGACAAAATAAGCGCCAAATAAAGCACGGTAAAAGCGAGAATCCATACTCATATGATCTTTGAATTCAGGAAAATGTAAATTCAAAGCATACAATTGAAAGACGTTGGCAATCAGCGCTGTCATCCAAAAAATTTTACGGGTCCGGGGGCGAGAGCTTTTAAAAATAGAAATTAAAATAGAGACAATAGCTATAATCACAATCGGGTAAAAAGGCCGCATGATCAATTGTGAGGTGTCGTGTTTTAAACACCATTTGATTTGACTGCCAACGGTGAGAATTAAAAACAGCCAAATCCATTTTGAGCCAAATAAAAAATACGGATGTTTTTTATAATCGACATTTTGTTTTTTGGTCTCAGTCGATTTTTTTTCAGAAAAATTGTTTATTTGTGAATTTTCTGAAAATAAAAATTGTCGATTCAGCCAATCCATCAACCCACAGCCAAGCACAATCAATACAAATTGAAACACGGTGGCTTCTTTGGCAAAAACATTGAGCAGAAACATGGGTTCACGTAACAGCAATGATAAATTCTGTTGTTCTAAAAATGTATGATAGGTCTGAAAGTACTGTAACTGAAAAAATGGTTGAAAATACAACAGTGCCAAAAAACGCTGAGCCCAAATTCCAAAACGATAAGAATTAAAACTGACCCAAAAACTATTCAGAGCAATAAACGTCAACACCGAAATCAAAAGCTGCGGAGCCATCCACGCAAATTGCATTTTCGGTTGAGTAAAAAACCAATGTAGACTGATCCAAAACACAGAATAAAAAATAGCAAGAATAGTCAGGCGGGTCGGCAGATCTAGGGATTTGATTTTTTTAAACATCAGAAGAACATACTAGTTTCAGATTGTTTCATCAAGATACAAAAGCAGTATGTTAGAGCGATCATTGATTTCAAGTTTAATTTTTTTGATAGAAACTAGTAGATAGGAAATGGTGGAAATATTGAAAACCCATAACTACTTTTTAAGAATAGTTATGGGTTTAAATAATTATTGCGTTTGAGAAAAGCTAAAAGCTGGTGGTTGCATGTCGCAAGAGCCACCCGAACCATCGATTTGTCCCGTGCCGTTGACAATAAATTTTGCAACTGCTCCACCGGAAACAGTGAGCGCTGTCGTCAGCCTCAATCCTCTAGCGGCATCAGAGAGTGATGTCGGAGGATTGAAAGCATCTGAACCAGTTGTTGATGTAGATGCTGTTGATAAATACATCGTCACAAGGTCTTCACCGGTGGTACATGTTGTCGTTGTGCCATCAATCATTTTGCTAGTATTTGCGGCTTGGCATACACCCATTGAAACTTCTGTTCCTGAGGTGCAAGAGCCAGTGGTCGTGTCAGATGAAAATTTAATTTTGTCATAAAACTGAATAGCAATGCATGGATATGTTCCATCATCAAGCTTACCAGAGCCAAGGTTTGGGTTGTCGAGAAAATTGGCATAGTCCAATGTTGTAGAATTGGAATTGTCGATGACTGTGACAAGGCCAGTGCATAGCGGACTGGTAGAGACAGCCATTTTTACAACCTTCAGTTTAAGGAATTGTGGATCCGCTGCGATAATATTTTGAGATACAAGAATAAGGGCGATTGCGGTTGATATTTTTTTAAACATAATGATTTCCTATTAAATTAAATATTGAGTTTTAACTTGAGCTTTAAAAATTAAGATCCAGATCCTGTCAGTGTAAAACTGCTTTTGCTGCTGTCGCCTTTTGCGCAACCTGATGAACTCAGTGCTAATGCGATGGCGCTGATACTGATGATTATTTTAATTAATTTCATCTTTTTCTCCTTTTTTTTAATTCTTATGACGTATATTTCGTCGTGGTCTATAATGCTTATCGGTTGTGAGTGAGAAAAATTAACAGTAGTTGATTGAGAACCCGAGTGTTTTTTGTCAATGTTTGTATTTTTAATGGTTATATTTTTGACAGGTATTGATTTGGTGATTTGTTATGCGACAGATTTTGTCTCAATTGATTACATCAGATTGTTTCATTTTGAATTCTTAATTTTTAATTAATTAAATTATATTGATAAAAAAAAGACCCGCACTGCGGGTCTTTTAAGTTTTAATTATTTAGGTGAGTTTAATTAGTAATTCAACAAAGCTTTTACGTCCAATTTTCCTTCGCTGACAGTTTTGCCTTTTAATGCTGGGATTTTTTTAGCCGAAGCTAACAGGGCATTTTTCACATCTTTCCAACTTTTTCCTGGATGCGCAGACCAATACAATGCAGCAGCTCCTGCGACGTGAGGGGCTGCCATCGACGTCCCATCCCAAGCAACTTGATAGCCGCCGATGTCTAGAACTAAATTATTATAATGGTTGCCAACAGTGGTGGAAAAAACATCGACACCAGGAGCTCCGATGTGAACAGATTTAATTCCCCAGTTTGAAAATCCGCCTAATTGATCGTTCACATCCAGAGCCGCAACACTGACGATATTTTCATTGGTGTAGCTTGCGGGATATGCAGGATTTGGATCGGTATCATTATCATAACCAGCGCCTTGGTGACCGTTGCCTGCGGCGGCGATAAACAACACGCCATGATCTTGAGCGTACTGAATGGTGTCGCGCAAAGCTTTATTGTTGACGGCGTCTTCTGGGTCTTCACCTTCTGACCCCCAAGAGTTTGATAAAACTTTGGCACCGTTATCGACTGCGTACTTGATAGCTTTGATGGCTTCAGCAGTTGTGCCTTCGCCTTTTTCAGAGATAAAACGCAGTCCCATGATTTTAACATTTGGTGCAACACCGGCGATGCCAAGGCTGTTGTTTATTCTAGCACCAACATTGCCTGCGCAATGTGTGCCGTGTCCAGGGTTGCCGCCACCCATGATCAATTGATTTTGTTTAACCGCTAGATCATAGGGTTTGTTGTCATTGGAAACGAAATCCCAACCGATCGCATCGTCAACATATCCGTTGTTGTCATCATCGATATTGTTGTTGGGAATTTCTTTGCTGTTCACCCAAAGATTCGGCAGCAAATCTTCGTGTGTGTAATCGATGCCGGTGTCAATCACTGCAACGATCATATCAGGGCTGCCCATGGTGACTTTCCAGGCATCAGCAACGCCAATGTTTTGCATACCCCATTGTTTTGCTAAATATAGATCGGCCCCAGTTTTTTGTGCAGGCATCTGTGCAAAGTCCGGATTGTCTTTTGTTGGAGGATCTTGCACGGAGCCAAGGATTTGCATTTTGCGTTTTGCAAAAACGGCTCGTCTGAGTTGATCTTGAATTTGATAGTTTTCAAGTAATTTGATTTTGTAGTTTGGCTGAATGTACTGGACGTAAGGCGAGTATTTTTCATCTTTCAATTGTTGTTTGATGCTTTCAATCTTTTCAAACCCGCCTTTGATGTGCATCCATCTTGAATCTAAAATTTCGGCTTGTGCCGAGTTGTTATTTTCATTTGCAGAATCTTTTGCTCCTGGTGTCATTTCATTTAATTGAAAGGAATCAGCCAATGTGAACATCACATCCATGGATCCTGGCGCGAATTGAATCAAGATATCTTGTTGCGTACTTTTCGTAGATATTTTGTTTCTACTAAAGCCCTTGCTGGCGAAAGTTTGGTTGCTAAATAAGCAAATACCACCTAGCAAAAATAGGCTCGTGGCCAACATTGCTCTTATTTTGTTTTTCATAATCCCTCCATGTTATGGGCGGTTTTCAAGTGAAACACATGATGCAAAAAATAAAATGAAAACGCGCCAACGAAAATTGTAGAAAGCTTTGGCATCAGATATCAATACTCACCAAGTCCAGAGCGCCTGCGTTGTGAATTTTGTGAGAGCAAGCATTGATTGCGATGTTTTTCAGTTTTGCTAGTATGGTATGCACGTGTTTTTGATTGTTTACATGCGACCGAAAGTTTGCGACTAATATTAGTTAACTGAAAGTTTATTGAGATCGGAGTTTCATAATGTCGAATATATCAAATTCTTCATTCGGCTCAGCATCGGGTGCTATCACTGCAGCCACTCCTCAGGAGATGGATGAGTTGGCAAAATCCTTTGCTGTAACCACGCGTTTGGATGCGGTATTGGCGTGGGGACGAAAAAATTCTATGTGGCCAATGCCATACGGAACTGCTTGTTGTGGTATCGAACTGATGTCGGTCATGGGACCTAAATATGACTTGGCTCGTTTTGGTGCAGAGGTTGTGCGATTTTCTCCGCGACAATCTGATTTGCTTTTAGTTGCGGGGACAATCGTTGAAAAAATGTCGCCGATTTTAGTTCGTATTTATCGTCAGATGTTAGAACCAAAATATGTGATCGCAATGGGTGCATGCGCAAGCTCGGGTGGTTTTTATCGCTCATATCATGTGTTGCAAGGTTGCGATAAGGTCATCCCTGTTGATGTTTATGTTCCAGGTTGCCCGCCAACTCCAGAAGCGGTGTTGGATGGCGTGATGACTTTGCAAAAAATGATTGGTGATAATCATCCACGTCCATGGAAAACAAATTGGAAGGCTCCTCAGTATGAGTAATCATCTAGAAAGTATTAAACAAACATTAGCGACACGTTTTCGCGTGGATCAATACAAATTTCAGCATGCATTTGGTGATGACGTTTTGATTATTCCCAAAGAAGACATCGTGCCAGTGTTGGCGTTTTTTCGTCAAAACGATCGTTTTGATATTTTGATGGATGTTTGCGGCGTTCATTATCCAACTCGTCCACTGCCTTTCGAGGTCGTCTATCATTTATTCTCTTCGAAAACAGCGCAACGTTTGCGTATCAAAGTAGCTTTGGCCGAAGGTGAAGCTATCGATTCAGCTGTTGGTATCTGGAAAGGTGCTGACTGGTTTGAGCGCGAAGCTTACGACATGTTCGGTATCATTTTTAAAGGTCATCCTAATTTACGTAAAATTTTAACTCATCATCAGTTTGTGGGACATCCACTGCGAAAAGATTATGAGGCGGATCGTCAGCAACATTGCACTAGCACATTACCGATTCATTTTGATAATGAGCCTGGAAAACCGGGTGATGTTTTAGATGAACGATATGTTCCAATTAACATTGGTCCTTCGCATCCAGCGATGCACGGAACATTGCGTGTGATGGCTGAGCTTGATGGTGAGACTGTTGTTCGTGCCATGCCTGAGATTGGTTATTTACACCGTTGTTTTGAAAAAATGGCGGAAACTCATCCATACAATCAGGTTATTCCATACACAGATCGTTTGAATTATTGTTCAGCGCCAATGAATAACGTTGGTTATTGCAAAACAGTAGAAAGACTTTTGGGAGTAGACATTCCACCGCGGGCGCAAGCTATGCGAGTGATCCTGTGCGAACTTTCTCGTATCATCGATCACATTATTTCAGTTGGTACTGGTGGTGTGGATTTAGGTGCTTTGACAGCGTTCTTCCATTTGTTCACATTTCGCGAGAAAGTTTACAACTTGTTTGAAAAACTTTGTGGTGCACGTTTGACTGTGGCGCTGACCCGAGTCGGCGGTATGGCTCAGGATGCTCCTCCGGGATGGTTTGAAGATGTTTTGCTTTTCTGTAAAGAAATGCGTGAACAGGTCGATCAAATCTCGAAAATGCTTTTGGACAACAAAATCTTTATCAAACGAACTCAAGGTGTGGCGCCAGTGAAAGCTGCCGATGCCATTGCTTGGGGTTACACGGGTCCATTGCTCAGAGCATGTGGTGTTGGTTTGGATTTACGAAAGACCGCTCCATATTATGGTTATGATGGTCTTGAGTTTGATGTTCCAGTTGGCACTAACGGTGATGTTTATGATCGTTATATGGTTCGTATTGAAGAAATGCGCCAATCGATTCGTATCATTGAACAGCTTTGTCGTAACATGCCAGGTGGAGATTACACCATTCGTGATCGTGGAATTGTTTTGCCAGAGAAAAAAGATGTTTATGGCAATATCGAAGGTTTGATGAACCACTTTATGTTGGTGATCAAAGGTCTGCGTCCACCAGTGGGTGAAGTTTATGATGCGACCGAAGCTGCCAATGGTGAGCTTGGTTTTTATTTGGTCAGTGATGGCAGTGCGAATCCTTACCGTTTAAAAGTTCGTCCACCATGTTTTGCTATCTATCAATCTTTCCCACAAGTGGTGAAGGGTTGGATGTTGGCGGATGCTATTGCCACTGTTGCAAGTATGAATTTGATTGCTGGTGAGCTGGATCGATAAATTTTGATTTTACTGATGGAGTAACACAATGTCTTTTCAATTAAGCCCCGAGGGTTTAGAGAAAGTAAAAAAAGAGCTGAAACGCTATGAGGCGGTTGAGTCCGCTATCATCCCAGCTCTTTATATTGCACAAAATGAAAATAAAGGTTGGATCAGTGAAGATGTGATTCATCACCTAAGCGATGTGATGAGTTTACCGGAATCTCGTATCACTGAAGTTTTCAAATTTTATTCGATGTTTAATCAAAAGCCTGTGGGTAATCACCACGTTCAGGTGTGCACGACTTTGTCATGCGCGATCAATGGTGGGCGTGAGCTTGCTGATCATCTTTGTCGTGAACTGAAGGTCGGTTATAATCAGGTGACTGATGATGGTCGTTTTTCAGTTTCTCGTGTCGAGTGTTTGGGTTCTTGCGGAACGGCTCCAATGATGCAAATTAACGAAACCTATCATGAGAATTTAACTCCTGAGTCCGCTATGCATATTTTACGAGGGCTTAAGTAATGGAAACAAAATTACTGTCAGAATTTTATCATTTGGAAGAGTTCCGTGGCATTGAAGGTTACCAAAAACATGGTGGCTACGAAGTTTTGAAAAAAGCTTTGAAAATGCAACCACAGCAAATCATCGACGAAGTCAAAGCTTCTGGATTGCGTGGTCGTGGTGGTGCTGGTTTTTCAACTGGTACTAAATGGGGATTTTTACCAAAAAATAATGAACCAAGATATTTGTTATGCAACGCCGATGAGGGCGAGCCAGGAACATTTAAAGATCGTTTGATGATGGAGCGTGCTCCACATCAATTAATCGAAGGCATGATCATGTCAGCTTTCGCGATTGGTTCTCACAAAGGTTATATCTATGTTCGCGGCGAATATTTTCATCCGATTGCTATTTTAGAAAAAGCTTTGAAAGAGGCTTACGCTGCAGGGTTTTTAGGAAAAAATATTTTAGGTAGCGGATTTGATTTTGAATTGGATGTTTATTCAGGAGCTGGAGCTTATATTTGCGGAGAAGAAACAGGAATGATTTCTTCTCTTGAAGGTAAAAAAGGCCAGCCAAAATTAAAACCACCGTTTCCTGCGATTCAAGGTTATTTGAAAAAACCAACTATCGTAAACAATGTGGAAACATTGGCAGCTGTTGTGCCGATCATTCGTGATGGCGCTGCTGCCTACAAAAAATTTGGAACAGAAAAATCTGCTGGTACCAAATTGTTTTCAGTCAGTGGCAATGTTGTGAAACCAGGAACTTTCGAAGTTCCATTGGGTTACTCGTTGAAAGATATTATTTATAATCTTTGTGGTGGCTTAAAACCAGGTCGCAAATTAAAGGCTGTGATCCCAGGGGGTTCATCAGCTCCGGTATTAACTGCTGAAGAAGCAGAACGCGCAACCATGGATTATGAATGTTTAGCACAGATGGGTTCAATGCTTGGTTCTGGTGCGATCATTATTATTGATGATCAACAATGCATGGTCGATTTGTTAGATAATTTGATGCATTTTTATCATCATGAATCTTGTGGTCAGTGCACGCCTTGTCGTGAGGGCACAGGTTGGTTGAACAAGATCACTCATTCTATTTTGCAAGGCCGTGGTCGTTTGCAAGATATCGAATTGTTGATCAAGGTTGCTGACAATATGAAAGGTCGCACGATTTGCGCACTTTCAGATGCAGCTGCGTTGCCAGTTCTTAGTTTTGTAACAAAATATAGAGAAGAATTTGAGTTTTACGTTCGTGAAGGTCATTCGAAAGTTCGAGGAGTCAGACATGCCGAAATGCACCATTAATGGTCAAGAGGTAGAAGTTAAAGACGGAGCCACTATCATCGAAGCGATGTATGGTGACAACAACAAGAAAGAACATTGGGAGAATGGCAAGGTCGCGCACTATTGCTGGCACCCTGGTCTTCCGATTGCTGGTGTATGCCGTTTATGTATGGTTGAGATCGAGGGCAATCCGCGTTTGCAAATTGCTTGTAATACTGTTGTCACCGAGGGCATGAAAATCAATAACACCTCTGACAAAGTCAAAGACGCAGCTAAATGGGGTTTGGATTTCCATTTGATCAATCATCCATTGGACTGTCCAGTTTGCGATCAAGCTGGAGAGTGTGGTTTGCAAGAACAATACATGGAGTTCGGCAAATACAATCCTGAAATGGCAGAGAAAAAAGTTAAAAAACACAAGGTTGTAGATCTTGGACCAACTGTTGTTTTGGACTCTGAAAGATGTATTTTATGTTCTCGTTGCGTTCGTTTTACGACGGATGTTTCTAAGACTAATGAGCTTGGAATATTTAATCGTGGTGATCGTTCAGAGATTGGAACTTTTGATCATATGCCTTTGGATAATAAATATTCATTGAACACTGTGGATATTTGCCCGGTGGGTGCATTGACATCAAAAGATTTTAGATTTCGTCAGCGCGTTTGGTATCTAAAAGATGCCGAGACCGTTTGTAACGGTTGCAGCACGGGCTGTAATGTTAAAATGTATTTCAACAAAGAAGGTTTTTTCCGCGTCAAACCTGTTTACAATGAAAAAGTAAACGGTCACTGGATGTGTGATGAAGGCCGTGATGTTTACAAGTTTGTAAATCGTGAACATCGTTGGTTGAAAGCCCGCAAACGCACAGCTCAAGGTTGGGAAGAAATGTTTCCAGGAGCTGCGGCCAAAGAAGCTGGCAATATGATCAAAAATTCTTCGACAAAAACGGCATTGGTTTTAACTGGCCAATACACGGTTGAAGAGTATGACAATGTGATCAGCACATTCTCTAAAGATTTAAATATTAAAAAGATCTACCACTGGATGAATTCGTCAGAAACAGCGCAAGAGTTCGATGGTTTGTTAATCCGTGGAGATAAAAATCCAAATACCAAAGGTTTATTGCAATCTTTAGAGAAACATCAAATTTCTGCCAACTGGTCAGAGCTTGAAAAAGATTTACAAGCAGGTCAGATTGAAACATTGGTGGTAGCTGGTCCTGAAAATCAATTTGCTTACAAAGATATGAAAGAAAAAGTTCAGTTGTTTGCTAAGGCAAAAAATTTGATCTGGTTGCAGTCTAGCAAAAACAGTGAGGTTGAAAACTTGACTGGTGCTGTGTGGACAGTTCCGATGAAATCTTATGTCGAAAAAGATGGTACATTTGTGAACTTTGCTGGAATTGCACAGAGCTTTAAGAAAACCACAAATGTGGTGTCTGAGGCGTTAACTTTGTCAGAGGCATCTGACTTGTTGGCGGGTAAACAATTGTCGATCAAACCTGAATACAATGTGATGGTTGAGGGTGGTCGTCCAGAGGACCGCGTGACTGTTGAAAATCGTAAGAAAAATGAATTTGTATTTCGTCGGGGGACACTGTGAGCGTTGTACAAAAAAATACTTCTGAAGCTAGCAAATGGTATTTGCCAGGAATTTTGGGTGGTTTGGGTATAACTACAAAACATTTGATCAAAAATCTTTTTAACAAAAAAGATATGATGACGATCAATTATCCTGAAGAAAAGTTTGAGTATTCACCAAGATTTAAAGGCAACCATGTTTTGACTGTAAAAAAAGATGGTTCACTTCGTTGCACAGCATGCATGTTGTGCGCGACCAATTGTCCTGCTGAATGTATTACGATTGTTGCTTCTGAGCATGAAGATCCAACGGTAGAAAAATACCCAATCAAATATGAGATTGATATCCTTCGTTGTGTATTCTGCGGTTTCTGTGAAGAAGCCTGCCCTGTGGATGCTGTTCGTATGGGTCCAGAATGGCAAACACCAGCGTTGAATGGTTCTAATTTTCATTATGGCATTGAGCAGTTGGCGTATCGTCCACAATTAAAAGGTGGAATGTTATCAACTGTTGATGATGAAGAGAGACACAAAGCTGGTATCTAAAATACTTGCTATTATTTTAGTCCCCTTGTTTGTGCAAGCAGCCGAGGTTGTGGTTTGTGACAATCAACCACAACCGCATCTGCAGGCTGTCTATGAAGCTCAGCAGATTTTTCATTTAGATGTCAGTCAGCCATTTTCTACTTTTAAAGAAAACAATCAGTTTTTTTCTGACAAAATGGCGCCATTAATTAACATGAGTTCAACGGATGTTAAAGGGACTGTGGGTTCGATTTATTCGCGCTTTAAGTTTTCTAAAATTCAAAAAGAAAAAGTTTTAAATCCCCACTGTAAAATTAAAACTATCAGTGAAGATGATGCCAACGATAATATCCAAATTGATCAAGAGTTGTGGCAAAAGCTGTCAGGGTTTGAACAATCCGCTTTGCTTTTTCAAGAGACTTTTGCCGCTCGTAATACAGATTGGGATCGTAAATTTATTGCCTACCTTTTTGCAAAAACTGATTTAAAGCCAGTGATGCAAAATCTGCCAACAGAACATTTAATTTGCAGTGGCGGGGCTTATGATACCAGCATGTTATTTTATGTTTATGCAGAAAATAATGGTGTGAGATTTCAATTTTGGTCTTTGGCGGGGCATTCTACTTTTGTTTGGACTTCGGTGTTTGTACCGGGATTCAATTACTCA
>CAZMVK010000089.1:0-14796 GCA_964569545.1 uncultured Bdellovibrio sp. | reverse complement strand
GGCCCGATCTAAGTCCTGCCGTAAACGGGTCATGGAAGTGGGAATCTGATAAAGAACTTGTTTTTACGCCAACAGGTGAGGCTAAAAAAGGCGATTGGGCAGTCGGCGAAACCTATAAGATAAAGCTTTCTAAAAAAAATTTAGCTGATCATATCTTAATTGAAAATCGTACGATTGAATTCACAACATTTAAAATTGATTTTAATATTAGCAAAGAAGAATTTTACATCGATCCAAGAAATTCTAAAATCAAAAAAGCAGTGGTGAACCTTAGATTTAATTACCCGATCGATACCGAAGAGTTCAAAAAACATATTCAATTCAATTTAATTTCAACGGCAAATAAAAACCTAGGTTTGAAAGGAACAAAACAACCGTTCAACGTCTCTTTTAATAGCTTTTTAAACGAAGCTTACTTGGTTTCAGAAAACATTCCAGTCCCAAATGACGAAAGCGTGATGATTGTTTCAATAGAAAAAGATTTTCATTCGACACGAGGTGGCCCTGGATATGATAAAACAAAATCAATTGAGATTAATATACCCGGAAAAACAGATGCCTTTAAAATTAAAAAATTTGCTTTGGATTTTGTTCGAAATGATAAGTTTGAATACGAACAGATTCTCATAGTTAAAACCTCGCTTGAAGCAAAAAGTGAAGATATTGCTAAAAATTTAAAATTAGCTTTGCTACCACGCCAAAAAGAAAAAAATGATGACCTGAATCAATATCATAATTGGTCGGTTGGCGACATCACCCCTGAAATATTAAACAATTCAAAACCAATAAAATTCGAAGTCATAGCTAGCGAACATGAAACATCCAAAATACATTCATTCAAAATTCAGGCGCCCCCTCAGTTTTACCTCTTTGCAGAAATACGCAAAGGCCTTCATGCGATGGATGAATACGAACTGATGCAGGACCGAAAAGAAACATTACAAGTACCAGAATATCCTAAAAAATTAACTATTATGAGCGAAGGCTCACTATTAAGCTTACATGGAGAAAAGAAAATTCCGCTTTTAGCTCGCGGAATTACTGATGTAGAATTTAAAGTCTCAAAAATTATCCCCTCACAAATAAATCAACTGATTGCAAAAGTATTCCAGCAAAGCAACCATTTTGCTAAACCAGATATAGCTATGGATAGCAAAAATACAATGACTGAACAGTTCAGCGAAAAAATGAGTCTGCCTGTTTTAAATGGCTCTGTATCACATTATTTTTCATTTGATTTAGGTAAGTACCTTAACAAAGGACAAAACAAAAAAGGTTTTTATTATATTGAGGTCACAGACAAAAACAATGCGGCCAGTGACCAAAGATTTATGTTGCTGACTGATTTAGGCGTCATAACAAAAAAAACAGCATTCAAAACACACGATGTTTTTGTTCAATCTTTGTCAACAGGCTTGCCCGTCAGTGGAGCAAGTGTTGAAATAGTAGGAGCAAATGGAATTAATTTATTCGAGGCCAAAACCAATGCCAATGGCCAAGCAACCTTTCCTGATTTGTCACAATTTGAGAGAGAAAAAGCTCCAGTAGCATTTCTTATCAGATACTTAGATGATCTCTCTTTTTTGCCTTACCAGTATAATGACAGACAACTGAATTATTCAAAATTTGAAACTAGCGGAGTCTACGAAGAGCCAAGTAAAGATAAAATGATTGCCATGGTATTTTCAGATAGAGGACTGTATCGCCCAGGGGAATCAATAAATTTTGGATTTATGGTGCGCTCTAAAAACTGGAGAACTTCCTTCAAAGAAGTTCCCTTAGAATGGAGTTTAACAGATGCCAGAGGTACCGTCGTTAAAACCGAAAAGATTTTTTCAAGTTCAAGCGAACTTAAAGAACTTACAATTCAAAGCCAAGACACTTGGTATACGGGAACCTACACTCTCGCTATTTCCTTAATCAAACAAAAAAATGAAAAAGAAATAATAGGATCTACAGTTATCAGAGTTGAAGAATTTTTACCTGATCAAATGAAGATCAGTACTCATTTATCAAATGAAAAACTTCAAGGATGGATTACTCCAAAAAATCTTAAAGCGCTCGTTTCTTTAAAAAATCTTTTTGGAACACCTGCGGAAAACAGAAAAATAGAAGCCGCGATGACAGTCAGTCCTTTTTCACCAAACTTCAAATCTTTGACAGGTTATAAATTTATTTCGTTAAACAAATTTGACGAACATGAGTTTCATACACCTTTATCTGAAGCTCTGACAAACGACAAAGGTGAAACAAATTTTGATCTTGATTTGGACCAATTCAAATCAGGTATGTATCGTTTACGTTTTGAATCCAAAGGTTTTGATGCATCTGGTGGCAGATCAGTCATAGCGGCATCTACCGTCATTATATCTCCTTTAGAATATATCGTTGGCATTAAAAATACCGAGGATCTATCGTACTTACGCAAAAACGCAAAAGCAGAATTAGAGCTTATCGCCATCAATTCAGATTTAAATAAAATTAAAGTAAACAATGTAAGTTTAGTGACAATTGAACGCAGATATCTATCCGTATTGACCCAAGATAACGATGGCACATACAAATACCAATCCGTACTCAAAGAAATCCCGCTTGATGAAAAACGAATAACCATCTCAGATAAAGGATTTCAATACAAGCTTGCTACAAGCAAAGCTGGCGACTATACTTTGCTAGTTAAAAACTCTCACGGTGATGAGGTAAACAAAATTGACTATTCCATTGTTGCTGATGGCAATTTGTCTCGAAGTTTAGATAAAAATGCAGAACTACAAGTCGTTGCAAACAAAAGCAGCTTTTTACCAGGCGAAGAAATCGAAATACAAATCAAGGCGCCATATTCTGGCGCAGGATTGATTACCATCGAACGAGACAAAGTATATGCAGTAAAATGGTTTAAAACCTCCACCAATTCAACTATACAAAAAATCAAAATTCCAGCCGATCTTGAAGGTAATGCCTATGTCAATGTGACTATCTTAAGAGGTACAGAATCTAGAGAGGTCTTTATGAGTCCTCTTAGTTATGCAGTGATTCCATTTTCAATCAATGTCGACAGTCATAAATCCAAACTTACACTCAACGCGCCTACCATGATCAAGCCAGGGCAAACGATCGATATTAAATTCTCATCCAATCGAAAAACACCAATCATTATCTGGGGTGTGGATGAAGGCATCGTTTTGATCAGCAAATATATTCAGCCACAACCGATAGATTTCTTTTTTCAAAAACGTGCTTTGCAAGTTTCAACTTGGCAAACTCTGGATTTACTTATGCCAGAATTTTCAATTTTAAAATCGGTTTCAGGAGCAGGAGGCGATGGCTCTGCAGGCGCTCTGGGTAGAAACTTAAATCCTTTTAAAAGAAAATCAAATCCTCCGATGGTCTTTTGGTCCGGGGTTCTCGAAGCCAATGAAAAAATAAAAGAATATAAAATACATGTTCCTGATTATTATAATGGGAATGTAAAAATTTATGCGATGGCCGCAACTGAACAAGCATACGCTATTGAATCCGCGCAAACACTTGTTCGTGGTGATTTCGTTATAACACCTACCGCCCCTGTCTCACTTTCTCCTGGTGATGAATTTGAAATGGGAGTCGGCGTTTCAAATCAAGCAGAGGGAACCGGTACCAGTGCTCAAGTCAAAGTCAGTTTAAAAACCAATGATTATTTCGAAATTAAAGATGATTCAACAAAACTAGTTGTAATTCCCGAAGGACATGAGAGTGAGCTTAAATTCAAAGTTAAAGTTAAAAACAAATTAGGTTCTGGAAATTTATCACTGACGGCTTCTTCTGGAAATAAATCTGCAACATATGCCTTAGACGCCAGTGTTCGTCCTGCCTCGCCGTATTACAGTGATGTGCAATTTGCAATAATTGATAAAGAAAAAACTGAAGTTCCGTTTGATCGAAAAATGTATCCAGAATTACGCGTACGAAACTTTTCTCTTTCAAGCTCACCACTCTCTCTACTGAAAGGATTCGAAAGTTACCTTGCAGTTTATCCGTATATGTGTTCAGAGCAGCTCTTATCGAAAGCAGTCCCCGCTTTATTTATTAGCGCAAATGCTAAAGACCTTAAGAAATTACAAACGGATTATGCGCAAGTACTTGAGATATTACGTAGCCGACAGACCGCCGATGGTGGTTTTAGTCTGTACCCAGGTGGCCAAAATCATTTACTTGTATCCATCTATGCTCTCCATTATTTAACCGAAGCAAGAGATCGAGGGTTGGCAGTTCCAGATGATTTGTTTAAATATACTTTAGAATTTGTGAAAAATTTAAAGGTAGAAAACTATACAAGTATTTCAGATTTAAGATTGATGGCCTACGCATTATATTTACAAACAAGAAATGGAATCGTACCAACCAATCAAATAAGTTATCTTACAACATACCTAGAACAAAATTTTAAAAAAATATGGAAAAAAGATGATGCCGCAGTATTCCTAGCTGGCATTTACAAACTGGTTAAACAAAATGAGACTGGTGCTAATCTTATAAAAAATATGCAAATTGGTGAAGCCGTCGAAACAGATTATGGATCATTCTATGATCAAACTGTACGCGACGCTCATCTTTTAATGATCACAGCTAGACATTACCCTGAGCTAATGAAAAACATTGTCGATAATAACAGCCTTAAATCCTTACTAACTCCTTTGATGAAAAAACAGTACAATACCTATTCCTCAGCAGCTCTGTATTTTGCATTTGGCTCGATGTCACAAATCAGCTCTGACAATCAAACTTTGGCTGACTTGTCAGTGGAACAAATCGATGCTCAAGGTAAAGCTTATCCCACCACAAAAACAACAAATGGCTTAGTTGAAATATTCAATCTTGGTGATAATTTAACTAAAGTAAAAGTAGGCTCAAGTTTAAAATATCCAGTTTTTTACACAGCAACTCAAAATGGTTTTGATCGTGAACCTAAAAAAATAGAATACAAAAATGGCCTAGAAATTTCCAGAGTCTATTTAAACGACAAAGGTGAAGAAATTAAAAAAGTAGCGTTAGGCGATACTGTTGAGGTCCATCTACGCGTACGATCTCTCGGTGATAGACATCTTCAGCAAGTTGCCCTTGTTGATCTTTTCCCCGGCGGGTTTGAACTACTCATAGAAAAAACAGCACAAAATGAGACACCTCCGGAAGAAGAACGTCAGCAAGAAAGCGCTCCTATTGAAGAAGATGGCAGCGGAGAGCCTACAGAACAACAAGAGTACAATGACGAAGGTCGATTTGAACTGCTCAAGCTTTTTTTACCAACAGCATATGCACAACAAGCAACTGCGACTCGACAACCATCGACAGTTAATCTTGGACCATTGTCGCCATATTATGTCGATAATCGCGAAGATCGCGTTATTCTTTACACTGATGTTGATAAAGATTTACGTGAATACGTATACAAACTCAAAGCTATTAACATAGGTAAATTCACAGTACCACCGGCCTTCGGTGAAGACATGTATGATCGGAGCATTCGATACGAAGGTGGAGCTTCTGAAATACTTGTTGAAAAGAAATAAAATAATTTTACTCTGCTGTACTGTTTTTGCATTTGGAACATTTTTATTAATGCGAAACTTTCATAAGACATCTTTAACAGAAGGTGTTTCTTATTCAAAGGCGTTCTTTGCAAGCAAAGGTGAGCTCCTGCGCCTTTCGCTTTCAAGTGATGAAAAATATAGACTGCCAACAAAACTAAAAAATGTAGATCCGAAACTGATTGAAGCATTCCTCTTACACGAAGATCAGTTTTTTTATATTCACCCTGGATTTAATCCGTATTCTTTATTCCGAGGTGCCGTATCCTCTTTCTTAAATGGAAGAAAAATGGGTGGATCAACCATCACAATGCAATTAGCGAGGCTGCAGGATCGCTTATATACAAAAAGTGTTTTAGGTAAAATTAAACAAATTGGCTTGGCCATTAAAATTGAACTTTTTTATTCTAAACGTGAAATTCTTGAAGCCTATTTAAGTTTGGCGCCTTTTGGTGGAAATATCGAAGGCATTGAAGCCGCCGCATTAATCTATTACGGAAAATCAGCACATCATTTATCATTGAGTGAATCTTTGACTTTGGCGATTATCCCGCAAAGTCCAAAACTGCGCTCACTCAATCAACTGGATCCTATGCAAACAACGTTGCTTCGTTCTAGAAATGAACTATTGCAAACATGGCTTTCTCATCATCCAGAAGACAGCTCTAAATCTTTGGACATGAGCTTGCCACTGGTTTCACAAAAAATCCATGACCTGCCATTTTTAGCGCCACACTTTGTAAATACACTGGCAGAGAAATATCCCAATCAACAGATTTTAAATTCAAACCTCAATCTTTCTTTACAAAAAGTACTTGAAAAAAAAGTTTCAAACTATATTCAATCAATTTCTCGAAAAGGTGTTCATAACGCAGCCGCCATGGTTTTAAATATTGATACAATGGAAATTGAATCGATGATTGGCTCGGCAAATTTTTTTAATTCTGAAATACAAGGACAAGTAAACGGAACCACTGCAAAACGAAGCCCTGGCTCAGCTCTAAAACCGTTTCTCTATGCCTTGGCCCTAGATCAAGGAATTATTCACCCACTTTCGCTACTTAAAGATACGCCGATGACCTTTGGCAATTATGATCCAGAGAATTTCGATCAAAGCTTTCGTGGCCCATTAGCCGCCGAAGAGGCACTGGTAAGCAGTCGTAATATTCCTGCCGTTTATCTGGATTCAAAAATTAAAGACCCAAGTTTTTTTGATTTTTTAAAAAATTTTGGAATAAAAGGATTAAAGCCTGCAAAATACTATGGCCTAAGTCTTTCCTTAGGCGGCGCTGAAGTTACCATGGAAGAACTGATGGATCTCTATGCGATGCTAGCAAAACAAGGTGCAAAACATCAAATGAGATGGCTCAAAGAAGATCTAGAAAAATCCGAACTGGCTTTAATTTCCAAAGAGGCAGCTTTTGTTACTCTTGATATGCTGACTAAAAATCCACGCCCAGAAGGTCAACTTTTAGATGCTTATTTGCGCAAGCAATTTGATGTTGCGTGGAAAACAGGAACTTCTTTTGGTTATCACGATGCTTGGAGCGTGGGAGTTGTGGGTTCATATGTTGTCGCTGTTTGGCTTGGAAACTTTAACAGTGAACCCAACCCAGCATTTGTTGGCAGAGAGATTGCCGGTCCCTTATTTTTTCAAATTGTAGATGTCCTAAAGCAAACCCACAATACCAATCCAACTTGGCGTAACTCATATGGTTTAGATATTAAAAAAATAAAAGTTTGTTCAGTATCAGGCCATCTACCTGGACCTCACTGTCATCATCAACGAGATACTTGGTTTATCCCTGGAAAATCTCCGATAACAACCTGTGAAATTCATCGTGAGGTTTTAATATCAAACCAAACTGGCCAAAGGCTTTGTAAAACACCACAAAATCCAAAACTGGCGCACGCCGAAATTTTTGAGTTTTGGCCCACCGACCTTGTATCAACTTTCAAACGTTTTGGTATAACAAAAAAAGAAGTGCCAAAATTTGAAAGCACCTGCAGTCTTACCGAAATCCAAGGCAAAGGATCTGCTCCGCAGATTACATCCCCTCGCGCAGGCGTGAATTACAAAATCAGAATAGGTTTTAAAGATAAAAATGAAATTCCATTACTAGCTATTTTAGATGGTGATGCAAACAAAGTAACTTGGTTTATAAATGATGAACTAATTGGTATTTCAGAATCAAAAAAACCAATATTATGGGAAGCACGCCCTGGAATTTATAAAGTTCGCGCCGTTGATAACCTAGGCAGAACGGACTCGCGAGAGCTGAGCGTACAAGTTACTCAATAATTTAACTGACTATCTTAGTGTGTAACGTTGAATTCATTATAAATAATAATTATCCTAAAATGAGATTATGGTCAAGTTGAGAGATAAAAATGCCGAACAAATAACATCTAAATCAGGAGCAAATATTGAACAACAACATTAATACTAATGGCCAAAAATTAATCTTTATACCTGATCGTGGATCAAATTTTAGATATATGTCTTTCGAATACTTGAAAGGTTTATTTGAATCAAAAGAAATTGAAATTCCAATCAATGATATTAAAAAAATAGGTCAGCTTTCTTCGCTGGGGAAAAATAGTCGTTATCTATTAACTGGAATGTATCAAGGTTCTGAAGTATTCATTGGCTTTTATGAAGCCAACGTTAAAAATCCAGAAGTCTTCAAATATTTACTAGAGAATCGACCTGAACTTTTTAAAAAGTTTAATTTTATCAACGAAATTGTAGAGAATAGTCCAGATTATTTTAAATATAGCGCCATCAGCGTGAAATTAATTTTGACGAACTTTGTAATGTTGCTCAGTGTTTTCTTTTTAAAGTTATCTTTTTATTCAAGAATTAAACATAATCAATGGTTCGTGAATAATTCATGCGACATAGAATGTGCTAAGTATTTTGTAGGTGCTAATTTTGCGACTGTATTAGCTGTACTGGTGTCTTTATTGCCAATTGTGATATCAGTTATATTTTTTAAGTATCAGCTTCCAAAAATAAAAAAAATGAAAAAAGTTAATCTGTACAATGCTTGTTTTATAGAAACTGCATTAATCGGTGTTATAGGTTTAATGCTCACTTGTGGATTTGCAAATAGCACAGCTCCAAAAAATATTTATACCTTATTTAAATACTATAACAACGGAAGTCTTAGTCAAAAAATTTCAGAAATTAAAAATGGGTCGCGAAATTATTCAAACAAAGCACCAGCATCAGTTGAAATTGGAAAATAGAATAATTGAAAATAAACAAATAAAACAAAGGAGTTTTTTGTGAAATTTGGACTTTTATTAATAGGTTTGTCAATGTCAGCTCAAGTATTTGCTGCAGATGTCGTCTGTGAATCCGGAAAAGATCAGCGCAAATTAGTAATCACTGATGTAGATAAAGGCTGTAAGCTTGAATACACCAAATCTGGAGAAACTAAAGAAATTGCTAATCAAAAAAATGGTAAAAATAAATGTGAAGAAACTTTAGCGCACGTAAAAGACAAATTGGAAAAAAGTAATTTTAAATGTTCAGAATAGTAATTATTCTTAGACTAGATATTAAAATACATCCATGCCCGCTTTAAAGTTTCGTAACTGAGCGGCATGTGTTCTATCGATTCGGGATTTTCTTTTTTAATAAAATCATACAGCTTGTCAAATTCAGTATTAAAATCGAACTTATATTTTTCGGGATGATTAGCAACTTGATCTTTCCATAACTTTAAGATTGTTGAGGGAACACCACTTCCAAAGTTTAAAGAGACAATAACGTGTTCTTTCGCCTTATTCGTGATTTGATTCCAATCGATTTTTTTTGAATCGTAGTATTTCAATAGACGATCCTGTGCGGCTAAAAACCATTCTTCAAATGTCATTTTGGTGACATGATCATCGATATAAGTTTCAAATGTTCTGGTTCCATTGATATACCATTCGTTATGATCCAGCTTTGCTGTGGTATCATAAATAATCAATGTACCTTGTTCTGGAAAAACAGTAAGGCATCCTAAAATATAAAAATAATCTTCGCTTAATTGTACATGGACTATCAGTTTAATTATTTCTGGTGAACTTTCGATTTTAAAATCTTTATTCTGAACGTACCAACATTGGTTTATAAGTGAAGTGATAGAGTTAGTATTTGAATCAGTCATTTAGTGTTATGTTTCTCCGTTATTTAGTTTAACAACCCATGTTTTCTAGTCAACTTTGATTTTATACAAAATTAGGTTAGACGATAATCCAGTTTGCATTAACGAACTGGAAACGTCCGTGCATTTGAACACTGAGTCGCTAAGATATTTTATGAAAACACTCTTCCATCTTTTATCAGCATTAGACCCTAGCAATTTAATTTTTTGAGAAAGATGATGAAATGACAAAGGGTAACAGATGAAAAAAAGCATGCTTCTCTTAGATAAACTTGTTGATAACCAAAGCTTTGATCAAAATCAAAAAGAATTCATCTCTTTATTATTTGAAAAATCGAAGTCTATCGCCTGGTGTGCAAATTCCTTAAGCGCACCTTTTAACTTAGGTGAAGAGCTAGCTGCAGAAAATAATTTGGAGATTTGTTATAATAGTACTTTCCAAAAAAGCTCAGGTCTCTTTTTTAAAAAAGAAAAAACATGTTTATTTATGCTTCCGGCTTTTTCTGAAAATACACACTTGATAAATTATATTCACGGGACAGCTTTACAAATGTACCAAGAGAATGCAACGCATATACTTGTTGATACTGTTGCTCAAAATATTCAATTTGCAATCGTATTTAATAATGAAGGACAACTTACTTCCATCTTAGAAATAAGTGGTTCGGCAGATAGAATTATTTTTCAGTCCATTTTTAATCGAACAATATCCATGCAGCATACTGGACTTCTTCCCACGGATTCAGATTTGAGAATTAAAAATTGGAAATTAAAAACAAAAGAAAATGAAATCAAGGAACCTGTCAAAAATACATCTTCGAATTGTACTATTACTGACTCAGTACTTAATTGTTTTCCAATCATTGCCCAAGATTTAATTAAAAATAATTCTACTGATTTATTAGAGATACATGAAACTGGAGAAGTTTACTATAAAAGAGAATGTAACCTCTTTAAGCATGAAGAAAGTATTCAAACATCTGATTTTTCTTTTCTTGTGAAAATGTTTGCCCAAAGAAATGGACAAAAGGTAAGTCCGCCTCAGATTCTAAATATCAAACCAGGCCTGTGTGGATTTGATGTGAACATTATTGTTTCACAAAATGGTGATTCGCGAATACTTATGCATAAAATTTAATAATTATCTACTAAAGCCCTAATCGACATGACTCCGGAAATGGCGCGATAATCCGGAATATGGTCTATAGATTATTTAAACCACCGCAAAAACAATGTTTTATGATCTTTGAAGCTAGAGTAACGGGAAAACAATCCTTTTAAAAATGCAGTTACTTACTCTCCAGCCAAAACCAATCAATCAATAAACAAGCTACATCTGTGGCTTCAGATTTTTTGACTGTCTCTAATGATTTTGCAATTGCCGCCACCAATAAATCTCGGATGACTTGAAAATCTTCTGCATTGATAGACACCGGCCCCGTATACTGCAACTCTTGCTCACTGATGGACTCCGTACGCTCTAAAGCTTTGACTCGCCAATTGTGATGATGTCGAGATAAAAAAGGCGAACTGCGATCAACATGAGTATGCTGTGCACCCATTTGGTAGCGCCCATTTTTTTCTACACACAAATTACACTCGAGCAAAAATTTAATAATCGCTGTGACTTTTTCGCGTGGCAAATACATGCGCTCTGCAATTTCTGAAATCGTCAGACCATCACCAATCGAAGTCGACAAACGCACTGCTGAATATAAATAGCTTGAATAAAAAACTGATTTTTCATAATCCGACAAGACTCGATCTGGGCGAATATGCTCTTTGACGTTCAACGAATCTTTTTTAATTTTTTCTTTTTTCTTTAGATAATGATCTTTTAAAATTTTGCTTCCAGCTCGTTCGATCTGCACCAATGTTAAAAAGTAATCTGTCTCAAGTTCATTCAAACCAATAAATCCAGTCAGCAACATGGCCTGCTCTTCAGTAAAATCCTTGCTGCCCGACAAAACCTGACTGACCTGCGAGGGATCAATCCGCAAATACTGACCGATGGTTTTGATCAAACCACGTCCCTTCTTGGGTTGATTTTCAATAAAATGCCACAAAAACTGCTTATAATCGTTAAATTCAAAAGCTTTCATTATTTAATAGTATCGTATATTTAACAAAAAACATGACTAAAAAGTCAGTTTTAATACTTAAATCTGATTTAGTTTCTATTTATACCAATAACGCATTGTATTATAACTACTCCATAACAACCAATCACCAACGAGAAAGACTCATGGGCTTAACGATTGCAAAACTAAATATAACGGAGAGAAAAATGAAACCTAAATCAATATATTCGATCTTACTGTCGACGCTTTTGACGATGTCAGCATCTTTGAGCATAGCCGGCGATGGCGGCTCAGATACAGGCGCTGGTCACGTCATTGGTTCGACCTCCGTTACTCCTTATGAAATTACGAGTTTAATCTTGAGATCCAAAGAAGCAGCCAAGTATGTCATTCGTGGTTACGAAGCTGTTACTTATATTAATTATTCAGCTTATACAGGAGTATCAGTTCAAGACTTACAGGATTTACAAAACAAACTTTATAATGGACCAAAAACTTTTTCGGAAGCTTTGAGAGAAGCCAACCTAAAACCAATCGACCAAGGAGCCTGTTTTGACAAAGATGGAAATCAGGTAGAAGCCAGCGCCATAAATGCTCCCGATTTATGTTTTGATCCAGTGATGATTTCAAAACGAGTAAACAATGACAATGCACAAGTAGAAGTCCTTGCCTTGGTCCTGCATGAAGTTGCCCACATGATTATTGGCACATCAGAAGACGAAGCCATAAAATTGCAAGAAATGGTTCGCGATCACTCTATGAAAAATCCAATTGATAAAATCCCTGAGACTGTTCAAAGAATTTTGAACAAGTTTAATTACGCTCTAAAATCACACATTCACCAAGAAGAAGATTCTAAAAACAATCAGGTCGTAAAAACAAAAAAAATCGATAACAAAATATTTTTGTCTGCAATTCTTACTAATTTATATCGTGAGATTGACCTTCTTAGAATGGAAGCCCCCAATTTTAATAAGGATGGATTTGCCATTCTGACAAAAAATGAAGATACAAAATTAAACGTAGCCTGGTTCAAGACTCTCAATGCGTTCACCTTTTCATTTCCAGGAGATTATACCAACAACACATTGGCTATTTATGGCAAAAATAAACAAATACTTGCTTCTGATTTTGCAGTAAAATTTTATAAATTAAAAACAGAAAATCAGGAGATATTCAAATCCATTTACTTTCCTTTTGATAAATACAGCATTCGCAAAATCACACCTAACGATTCAAAAACATTTAACCTAGAAATGAACGAAATCGAAAAACTACTCAAAGAAGTTTACGTCAGCATCAACGCAAAATAATTTCAATAGCCAGGAGACCAACCCGTTCCTGGATATTTTAAGGTCCGATAAGCAAGTCGTCGTCTCAATGACTAACCTCCAAGCCTTTCGGATCTTTCAATCAGAATATCTAAGAATTTTTCTTTCATATTTTCAGAGAGAAAACTTTTTTCAACCATTTCCGTTGCCATAAAAAAATGATCCAACATTTTGTCTCGTACCGCCAGTAAAACTTTCTCTTGAATGCCCAAGTTCTTTCCAAGACTTATAAAATCGGACCAACGCAATTTGTTTTTTCTTCCATTTATAGGCAAAGCTATTTCTTCGTTGTCTTCACTCTCTGGAATCAGCAAACGCGTCGAAAGAAAATCATAACCTGGGCTCATTCGAATCAACTGAGTACTTGGCTCACGCCACAATGAAAAGTTTTTTAAATGCATGTCAGCATTTCCAATCCAAAATGAAAACAAAATCATCTGAAATAAAGTCAGCTTATCATCCTGTGGTTGCGCAGAGTATTGATCAATAACCTTACCTAAACCTTCAGTTGAACCAGTATATTTTTTTTCAGTACTTTTTTGTGACAGCTGACAAAAATCTTCCATTAATATTTTTTCAGATCCGTTTCGATCAAATCTCTTTGTCAAATATGCCAACTGGCCACTGTTTAGATACACCAAACCACAAGATGCGACTGGGATATCTTGTAGCTTAGCCAATTTCATTGAAAGATGTTCGATCAATGCCATTTCAGGATATATTTCAGTTGAAGGCTTTAAAATAAATCGACCATCCAAATTAACAACTGTCAGTTTGGCTTTTCTGTTCTCAGTTATCACCGATAACGAAAGTTTTTTCTGCACGCCGGTCAGAGTCAGTCGTTGGTTCAATTGCATCAAGGCAAGTCTCTCAAGATCAGTTATTGAAACCTGAACTTGAGGAGCATATGAAAATCCAAAAAGCTCCATAGCACATTTACTGTGATACAAGTTTTCGTTTGAATTTAAAATTTCCATACAAACTAAACATTGGCTCATTGTATTTTCAATATGAGTGACTTTATCAATCGAATGAAACGAGGACATATCCTGAAAACCTCGATCTAGACTTGGTGACTCGGCATCATTTAAAACATGAGTAGCGCCAATACAGTCACGACATGCGGTAAGCAAAAGACTCATTCGATCATTTTTTGATATTTTCCAATTTTTATGAACAAGATCCAACAACCAACCTTCTGGAATCAAGCCATCAAAAAAAGGAAACAATTCGTCTGAATGATATTTTTCTTGAGAAGATGGCATTGTCAAACTGACGGATGGTGAGTTTTCCAAATATGAAAATAAAAATGATGCGTCTGTATTCTTTGTTATCTCGCCTGCTAATTTATTTTTAAAATAGACCTGACCTTTATTTTTCATTCTATGTTCCGAGTTTTAACTTCAAGACTGGCTCCAAAAAAGTTAAGAAGCTCAATAACTTTGTCCATTCGAACAGTCTTTTTTCCACGCTCAAACTCTTTTACAAAACGAAGACTAAGCCCTGTACGAAACGCCAATTCTTCTTGATTGTAACCAAGCTCCTCGCGGCGGTTGCGCACAAATAATGCCACCACCGGAAGTTCTGCTTTGATTTCCTCTTTGGTTCGACGACGAGGTTTCGTTTTATTCTTTTTCATCGAGTAAACCTACTCTTCTCT
>CAZMVK010000088.1:10558-14962 GCA_964569545.1 uncultured Bdellovibrio sp. | reverse complement strand
ACCTGCGTCTGTCAATTTCTTGAAGGTGATGTAAAACCACAGTCATGATTTCTCTTTCTTGGCGAGCGTGATTGACAGTGTCAGCAATCAAAGTGTGATCGTTGAGAAATTTAAGATTCATAATTAATATTGCCTCTTGTGAATTAGGTAAACGTTAAAAAATATTTGTGATGAATAGGTATAACATGATTTTAAAATCAGGATTTTCGCCTCTATTGTCAGAGTTAGGAAACGTAAATTTTCAAATCACGATCGGATTCGCGGACCATGAAAAAGATGAGTGTTGGGCATGTGAATGCAAATAAACATATAAATTGAGCGAGTTTGTCAGCGAAAAATGAATTGCCAATTTTGCAGAAAAATCGAGTCAAGATTTATTTACCGGTGCATGCTGCAGCAAAAATAATGATTGATTAGATCAGTTTAGTTTTTTTCTAATCAAATCGTATTCGAAGTGCCGAAGTCATTATGACTTCTTATTAAAATAATTTTCGTGTTAGTAATTGTTTGTTTGAATATAAACGCGACGTCGCGGAAGTTTCGGTCTTGTTTGTTTGTGGCGCCGATTAAATTTTAATCATATAGGCTTCCTGGCAATTAATCCGACGCTCTCGCGACCATCCAGTCTAATATCTTCTGGGAACTCGGGGCGAGCAAAAGTATTACATTGAAGAACTTCAAAGCCTGCGTCAGTAACCAATGAGCTTAATGTAGTTTGATCAAAAAAATGCATCATTGATGGTAGCGATGAGCCTCTAATGGGGTCCATTTCTAATACGTTGTGAACCTCGCCAGGGTATTTTACTCCTTCTAATTTTCTTTTTTCAAACACAGGTGTAAGGGCAACGAAATTTTTAAGATAGTGTCCTCTTGATTGATCACCAGCTGTTTAAAATCTTGAGTTCTGTAAATTTTCTCGCAACGAAATTCAGCGTTAGCAAATTGTGTTTAAAATATTGTGGCGGGGAGGAGTAACCTTAGAAAGTATTTAGAGTATTGTTTAAATTCTAATTTGATTAAAAATTCCATACAATTATTCAACCTTTGTCTCTTCAGTGTGTTTACTATGTAGTGCGACATCCATATTGCTCTATGCCTCCGAGGTATTCGTCTCAATTTGAGATTTGCAGATTGTAACCAGACGAATATCAATATTTATACAAAGAAAAGATGTTTGTTAAAGAGGCTAGGGATATAATACTTTGAGATGACGTAGTTCTATTTTTGCGCATTAAAGCCACAGGATTTCTTATTGCAAAGTCTTGCGGGGTCGGTTCAGAAAAAAACCGATACACAGGGGGTTATTTGTCAAATAATAAACTATTTATGTTTATTGTTTTGTTTTCTCAAAATTGTACATCCGGATTTAATGTTTTTGATATTAATAATGCAGAACTCCCATCCACGGGAAAAGACACGACAAATGTCAAAGCGGATGTGAGTATTTCCGAAGGCCTTAATAATATGATTCATCCAGACGCTGTTGCCGACTGGTTGAGATTATCACCGGGGACCGCATTGCCGAATTCATTTCCTGGTCTAGCTGTATTGCAAGAATCTATTAAAAAAACACCTGAAATATTGTTCGATAATAAAAAAGAATGCATTGTTAAATCAATAAATGATTTAGAGGACATCTCTGATTGTGAAATTTTAACTTTTAAAGTTAAAAAAAATAATTATCAGTAAAAGTATCATTTTGGATCACAAAATTCTTGTTCGTGGCTTGCTTGCTAAAGACAATAAACCTGAAACAACTATTGAATTTGCTAATATTTTGACACCTTTATTTGATATTAGAGCTAGCGATATTGTTATTCAAAATCTTGCAGCGGTTGGGCAAGCGGAGGTTGTAGATCAGGAAAGTGTCACAACTGAAAATATATTTATTAATGTTTTAGGTGGATTGAATAATTTTATTTTAGATAACTTGCATGTGCGAAATTTTAATCATGGGATTATTATAAATCGTGATGCTGATATTAGTAAAACCAATCAAGTTTTAAAATATACAAATAATATTGTTATTAAAAACTCTAATTTATCAACGTTTGGTACGACGGCGATTGCGGCTCGTTATGTTGAAAATCTTTTTATAATAAACAATACAATAACAAATGTCTGGGGGCGTATTAAAAATGGCTCTGTCCTTGCCATTTGTGACGGAATATATTTGTTCGGTGTCAAAAACGCACTTATTCAAAATAATAATATCTCTGGGATTCGTCGTATGGGAATTGTACTCGAGAGTGATGTAGAATTTCTAATTGGTTTTGATTTCACAAGTCGTTTAACAGAAAATATTTTTATTATTGATAATACCATTGAAGAGCTCTTTGGTGGCCGTAGTTCAATTGCAGTAACTGGTGATATTCAAACCAGAGATCCTCAATTCAATGCCGGAATATGGGCGGAGTATGGAAAGTTTAAACCTTATTCGATCTTGATCTATAACAACAGAATAGTAAATTCTTTAGCATTAAATAGTCCAAACATAATTCACCCTTCGGAGCAAGACTCTATTGGTATCTTTGGTTCGGGTTTGGCATTAATAGAAAATGATATTTCCGGTTTTGGTAAAGCTTTCGTCGGAACATCATCACTCGTATTAGATAATCAGCTAAGGAACAGTGCCGGTCGAACCCAGTATGGTGAGTTGAGTTCCACAATTTTAATTATGGCACAAAAGTCTCTAGCTGATGCGAATACGGTAAAAGACAAGATGAAGAATTTATGTAATGTAAATCAAGAAGTATGCAGAAATGCAATTGATGCTGCTTTTTCACTGAAAGGAAAAAGCAGCATCAAGGGCAATCATTTTGAAAACAATAATGCGAGTTCAATCAGGGTAATTAGTTCTGATGGTGAAATTAAGATCACAGGCAATACGTTTAGTGCAAATTTATTTAGTTATAGCGTTTCGGCATCTTCATTGGATTTATTTGATAAAGGTGAAATAGTTATCTTCAAAGCTTATTCAGATGGATTGTTATACGATATCAGTGAGAATGATTTTAATTTGACACATGAATTTCCGGCAGTTGCAGCGATAGCTAATATGGGTACGGCATATGGTTGTCGTGGGTACATACACAACAATAGGCAGATGATTAATAGTTCATATCAATATACAGATTCATTGCCGATAAAAACATATAGTTTTGGAAAGAGTTCTAATTCGTCTGTTGATGTCACCGCCGATTCGCTCGGGGCTGTGTTTAGCGAAAGTGACAGGAGCAATGGCCTAAAGCTTTATCAGTACAAGAAAATCAGCACAAAAAAGTGGGAAAAAATTAGTTATGTAAAACATGTGCCAAGTGGATTTTCAATTTACGCTACCAATTTATCCAGCATTTCTTTTTCTTATGAGGGAACATTTATTGTTGAAAACTCTATCTCTGAAATAAATTATTGTAGAAACAGTCCGCCATAATTTGGTAACTATAACTTAAAATCCAAAGGCCAATTTCGCCGAGTACCCGCTGGTACCAAAGGCGCTAAAATACTCTGCGCCTAAATGGAAAAAGAGAACATTCACATTCACACCCAATAACATTTGTGTACTGGTCGGAGATTTTGATGCCGAGGTTGAGGTGGTCAGTGAAGAATTAAAGATAGACGTTCCTGAATAGGAAAGATCATTTTTTGCAGTCACAGTGCCGATGCCTACATAGGGTTCAATCACTGGCAGGTTTGGACTGGCTAATAATTGAATACCTGTGGCATTGATTTTGTCCTCGACAGTGGTGGTGACGCTTGAAATAGTTTGAGAAAGACTCAATTTCGCTGAAGAGCTGAAGCCTCTAATGGCCAAATTAAAAGGGATGATCGGGATGATATCTTTAGAACTGATTTTCAAAGCAGCAGATGTCGCAGAATATTCAGTATCGTTTGAAGACATTTTTGGTGTGTAAAGAAACTCTCCAGTGATTCCGAATGGAATTGAAACGGCTGCTAAAACTCCGGCATGATATAGATCGCTTAAGCCTGAACCGCCAGAATTTTTTACGATCTTATCAATATCAGGTGAGCTGGATCGGCCTGCTAAAATTCCGAGTTCAAAACCAAACACGCTACCCAGTGGAGCGGCTCCCAAAACTGAATGGTGCATCACGCTTGCGCCCATTTCTTTCGAGAGGCTTTCAAAATCCGCATCACTTAGATTTGTAAATTGTGTGGTTGCCGCTTGTGCGTTGTTGACTGCGAATAAAAAAACTAAAGTGCTGATTATTAATTTGGTATGTTGTCTCATGGTGACTCCTGTCGCTGAGATTATCTTCAATACAACTTCTAAATTGTAACAAGAACAAATGGTATTCGGTATTAAATAACATAAGTCCCGACTGCTGCAGCCAGGACTTTAGTCTTGGAGGCTTGAACTTGAGCAATGAATGTCTTGAGTCT
>CAZMVK010000088.1:0-10548 GCA_964569545.1 uncultured Bdellovibrio sp. | reverse complement strand
ATAAAAAATCAGTGAACTGTCGCAGATGAGCAAACAAATTTTTGCCCTTTGATAAAATCTTGAGAGCCTTTTTCTGCTTGTGGATCGGTGTCACACAAACTGGCGTCGATGGTTTGTGATTTTTCTTGTTTTTGTTTTACCAAATATATCATTTTGGTGAAATTCACTGTTAAACCTGCTCTAATTTTTTCAACGACATCTGGCGATTTAGTTTTATCTCCGGCCTCATAACCGCGGTCGCACATTTGTTTTTGAAAAATATCTGCCACACTCATTTTTGGGCTGTAAATGGCCTGATACAATCCTGAAACCACGCCAGTACGATCTTCGCCAGTGGTGCAGTGAAGGTAAACCTTGTGATTGTTATTCATTTTTTCGCGCAGGTCTTGAATGGTATTGATGTATTTCAAGCAGCCACGTTGAAACTCATTATTGTCTTTCCAATCAAAATCTACATGTTTTGCAGTCTCAGTGTTGTAACCAATATCATGCAAACCATTAAGCTCAGAGGCGACCTCACCGGCTTTATCATTTTTAAAAATAATGACGTCAGTGATACCCATTTTTTTCATTAAATTTAAATTTTTATAATTCAGTGGAGCATTACCACGAATGATTTCACCTTTGCCTTGTTGATCTAACTGGTGAGTATTTGGAATAGTCTTTAAGGGTTTGTAGCTGGCATTCAAACTGGAGATATGCAGTTCTTCCATGCAGCTTTTTTTGTCTTTGATGATACCATCTTCGAAATGCAAATCACGGTCTGTAAAGCCGATGGTGATATGAGGGTTGTATGCTTTGGCATCAAAATGTGTTCCGCCGCGCTCTTTATATAATTTTTCAATTTGTGAGCGGATGTTCATTATTTTTTCTGATTCAACGACAATGAAATATGTGTCCATCAATTGATCGTCTTTTTTCAAACGCCCACGGCCCAAACAGATTTGTTTGATATCTGCATTTTGTAGATCAGATTTTTTGGCGATTTCATTGATCTCTGTTATTTTAATATACTGAGCTAGATCTTGTTTGTACTCGATCGGAGAAATAACGGTGATATGAGCCTCACCACGATTTTTTAATGGACGATAACTAAAATTATCTGACAATTTAAAAACAGGTTGCACGGCTTTGAAATTCAAGTTCATCGCCAGATAACCATCTTTTTCATGGGAAATAAATTTTTTAGATTTCAGTTTTTCAGTTTTAACCGAGGATATATCCCAGTTTTCATGGGACATGGCGGCCTGAGGAGCCAACAGCGTAAGTAAAAGACCAGAGCATAGGATCCAAAGAGAGATTTTATTCATAAGCGCCCCTAGATAAATTGCAATTTGTTATTGGGGGTATAGCGGATCCTATATTTTTAATCGAGAGAAAAAGCAAAAAAGCGGATCGTTGTTGCTGTAAGTCTTGGTGAGTCTTTCGATGTGGCTAAACAAGTGATTTTGTTAAAGCTATAAAATGTAGCATCGAATGTTTAATTAAAAGCGTATTAGGGAGCTGTGTTCAGCACTAATCGATGCAATCTTAGATTGCATCTTACATCGTGTTTTCTTATAATCAGCAAATGTCTGACTCAATACTTGCCATTGATTTTGGTACCAGCAACTCTTTGGTTGGTGCCATTCATCAAGGAAAATCTTTTCAAGCTTTAAATATTGATCCTCATGCCAGTGACCCATCGATGATGCGGTCCTTGCTTTATTTTCCACATGCAGATCTGTGTTATTATGGCACAGAGGCGATCACTCAGTATGTTGAGCATGATATGGAAGGTCGGTTGTTTCGTTCTTTCAAAGCGCATTTGCCAAATCAAAATTATTTAGGATCGGTGTTGAGCAATCGAATTTTGACTTTGGAATCCATGGTCGGACTTTTTTTGTTAGAACTTAAAAAGCGAGCTCAGAAATCTTTAGGTTGCGAAGTCACCAGAGCGGTTCTTGGCAGACCAGCAAGATATTCGATGGATCCAGTTGCTGACGGTTTTGCTATGCATAGAATGGAAAAGGCGGCACGCTGGGCGGGGTTCGAGGACATTCAATTTGTTCCAGAACCATTGGCTGCAGCTTTTGATTATCGTAAAAAAATTCAAAGTGAAAAAATTGTTTTGATTGGTGATTTTGGTGGAGGAACTTCAGATTTTACTCTGATCAAATTACATCCAGGTCATTATCAAAAAAAAGATGTGTTATCCATTGAGGGTTGTCCTTTAGCGGGTGATTCTTTGGATAGTTTATTTATGCGCCATCGTTTGAATTTGTATTTTGGCGCGAAAGCGAAATACCGCCTGCCGATGAGTGAGAATGTTTTAACCATGCCACCAGGAGTGACGGAACGATTAGAGAATCCAGCGCACATTGTGCACTTGAAAGAAAAACTGACTTATGAATTCATCCGCGAGGTTGAAAAATGCACCTTGGGTGCAGATAGTAAAAAAGCCATTCAACGTTTGAAAGTATTGATTGATGATCAGCAGATTTTTTCATTTTTTGAAGAAATAGAAAAAACCAAACGTCAGCTGTCAGTCGAAGATTTTTCTTTATTTAATTTTGATTATCCAGATATTGAAATTTCAGAAAAATTCACAGCTGTGCAATTTGTTGAGTGGGCACAAACCACAAGGCAGCAAATATTTTCTGCCGTGGATCGTTGTTTATCGTCGGCAAATTTGACTGCAGATCAGGTTGATCTGGTTTGTTTAACTGGCGGGACTTCGAAGGTGCCATTCATTCGCCAAGAATTTGAAAACAGATTTGGGGTTGAAAAACTGCAGGCACAATCGCATTTTCATTCGGTTTTGTCAGGCTTGGTTGAATCCGCTCGGTTTTGGTCCGAGGGTGTTGATCTAACGAATTGAGTGGAATTTTGCAGATAAGCTTCTTTACGGTATTTTAAATTATTATGCTGAGAGCAAAGTACGGTTGCATTCTCAAGTTCGTTATTACCACCGGCCCAGCGGCTGTGTTTGTGATCGACTTGCAAAAACCAATTGCTACCACATAATTTATCAGACTTTGGATCGCGATACTGACAGGACGAAAAACGATTTAACATTTTCTTTTTAATTTTAATTGAAAATCCATTTTGAGTTCTGTTTGGCAGTCGAGGTGGATTTGTTTTTGAGGTGGAATTTTCATCAGTTTCAGTTGTTGAATTCAATTGTGTTGTTGATCTCAACTTGTCAATTGAGCTAGCTTGAGTCATTGGTTTTTTCTGGACGGGTGATTTTGCTTGATCTACGGAATAGCTGTGATCAGTTGAGTTGATCTCCGCATTGTGATTGTGTGACTTTGTATCTTTCCCATTCTTTTTAATTGATGCCACGGCGGCAGTAGCTTTCTGTTTGATTACTTTGTCGCTGACATATTCAATAAAATCGATAATCTGATTGCTTGGTACCGCATGCGACACCAAGGCTTGCGCCTGTTTTAATTTTTCATATTGGTTTTTCGATAGTGTTATTTCCAAGCGAACACTGTCATCGCTTTGAGTTTTCTCAAAGTATTTTTGAATGATTGGCATGTCAAAATACTGTGCGACTTGTTTGTCCGTATCTCGATGATTCTTTCCAGATAATGAAGCCAGCAGTTCTAATTTATCCTCGCTAGAAACTCGGATCTGTCTTGTTCGTTTGATTTCTCGAGCTGCTTTTTGAATCATAGACGCCTGGGTCAGGTGAATCTCACCACGTTCAATTTTTTCAGACAGTGATGGGATTTCGCTTAACAATCTAGCGGCATCAATACGTCGTTGTGCACTGGATGCTGAATAGCCAACGGATTCTGTCAAATAAGCAAACAAACTGCTAAAGCCCAGTTCAAGATACAATCGGCGGTTGTTAATTTCTTTGATGACATGAAGGACTTGGGTTAACAATTCTCGCTCTTGTTGTGCCAGAGATTTGATGCGTAAATCCAGTTCGGAATTTTTTAATGTTCGTAATTCTTTTGCGATTATGGTTGATGAGTTATTCATAAGCACCTTTCATTTGGTATTTTTAAGTAATTTTATAAAATAAAAAGCGTCGACGTTTCATTCAACACAAGTTCAAAAGATATATATCACATGTTTTTAAACAGACATTTTTAAAGACTAAGAACGAGACATTCAAATTCCATTAGAATGCGTAGTTAAGCAATCGCAGCGTGTAAAATTATTTTCGCTTTCGTTTTTCTAAAAAGAGAAGAGATTGTTCTTTTAATCGAATCCTTATTGATCAAAATTTCTGTCAAATTATATTTATATTTATATTTTTTTGTTGAATCTTATTTGAGAGATATTCGAAGTGGGGTGACGCCAGATTTTTTGGACACGGTTAAATGTTCGCTGAACACTTGGACTCGACTGGACTTCGCATACCAAGGGCTGTATGCGGAGCAAAGTGATTATACTTTGCTAGACAATCTGGTAACAAATTCAGATTAGGCAACACTTTGGTGGCAAGTCCTTCGGATTGATTGAGTATTTTGTAATTAAATTCATATTAAATATCAATTTTTAATCTCGATCTACCGATCATTCTATTCTTAGTCTGTCAGGCGGCTTTATGCTGCTTTAAACTAATAGACTAATCTAAGGAGCTGAATTTGAGAAAAACACCTTTTAACTATAAGTATCTTGCTGGATTTGTTTTGACGTTGCTGATGATGGGTGGACTTTTATTTAATTGGAAGAATCGCAGCGCGGGTGTTGCACGGGGTGAAATATTGCGCTCCTCAATTGAATACAAATACACCCCGGAGCAAAAAAAGGTCATTGAAAAGATGATGGTTTCTGATTTAGAAAAAACAAAAGATCAGTCCGAACAAGCTCGTTCGGCGATGAACTATTTTCGCCAGGCTTTGAGCTCAAACAAACAATCGCAAAAATTATTTTTTGAAACTTATAAAATGTTTGGAGCAAAGCCTGAAACATTTTCGGCGGCAAGATATATGGCACTGTATCCAATTTTGAGCGGGGCTGCGGAATTTAGTTATATGATGAAATGGACGTACACTGATTTGCAAACAAATTCAGATGCAATTATGAATAGTCTCGAAGAAAATCAAAACCGGTTGCTTGAATACACGGCTTTTCAAATTGGTGCTTTAAATATGACTCATCAATTGAACGTCGATGTCAGTCGTAAAGCGAAATTCTATTCGGCAAATATCTCTCGTCCAATCGAAGTTAATAATAACGGCGATCTTGAAGATAGTTCATATGGTTTTGAGTTGGCTTTGATTATGGCCAAACAAGACAAAGTAACAGGGCAAATGTTGGTTCCTGCAATACGTGATCTTATAGAAAAAAATAAAGAAAAAACAAAGGCAATGTCTGCATTAAAGGTAAGAGTAATTAATTATTACCCAGAATTGGTAAACATTTTTGTGAATTAACAGACGAATTTTTTTATACATTAGTTAGTTGATTAGCTTGGAGTTACAAACATGAGTTTTTTTAAAAAATTATTTTCTCGATCAATACCGCGTAAATTTAAAATAACAATATCAATTGTTATGTCGATGCTTTTTTTAGAATTATTATATTTTAATGCCACAAATAATACGGCAGGCATTCCGTCTCTTAACGAAAGTAGAACTATAGAGCAAATGATGCCGAAGACAGCTCAGAGCTATAGTTCATTGCTGGGCTATTTAAATTCTAATCCTGAAAAAGATATGCCGGCTTCCAGAATTTTCGAGATGGTACAATCCAATAAATTCCTAAAGCCTAAGTATGATGAATTAGTAAGCAATGCTATTGCCGAGGCTAAAAATATTGGAGCTACCGTCAGCGGTATTGAGAAAGACGGATCCTTCGTTTTCAAGTTTTCGGAATCTACGCAATTCGGATCTTTTGTTAAAGGTCAAACTGCCAATGTTTTGGGGCTAATTAGAGAGGGCAGCACTCTCCAAGATCAAGGATTAAGATTAAATGTATTTGTTGATCGAGCACTAGATGGAGCAGGCGGTTGGTTTGGTTCAAATTCAAATCGTGCATATTTATCTGGTAGTAGTTTTTTTAATGCCACCCTAGATAAGCCAAATTTTACTTGGTCTATTCTAGAGCATGAAATTAAAGGACATGGTGGTACAGCATTATTACAGACGCTTGGCATGCCTGATCTATTTTCTTCAGTTCAGCGTACTTATGAAAATTTACCAGCGGGTTCTGTTAGATACAGTGACTGGGGGTTTGCATATGATGAAATACAAACTTTTAAAATGAATTTTGATGCAGTTGCAAGGGGTATGAAAAATGGAGATGACTGGGCTTTAACTCCTGAATCAAAACGTTTTCTTGGTGTTTTTGCAACGAATATTTCCCAGCTAAGTGATGTCTATAATTCCCAAATGGAAAAATTATTGAGTACGGATTCAAAATTATGGAAGGTAACACAAGATGAAGGTGTTAATGGTAAAAATCCTGGCGTTAAAATACAAGTTTCAGGTTTTGAAATTGTATTGGGAGAAATTGATTACGAAAAGTATTCAAAGTTAGATTCTGGTGCAGCAAATAAGCTTTTACGTAATAGTATTTCAATACGTGCTCAAGAAATTCAAGGGACAACAGCTGCATATAAAGAACAGGTCTATGATGGTTTGTTTGCGGCTGAAAAATCTGGAGCAATTGATAAATCTACTAAAGATAACATAATCTCAGAAATTACTGCCCATGAAAAATTATTCGGAGGAGAGCCCGAATTGACAAGTGAGATCGCTCAGAAAACATATCAAAATGTCTACAATATGCAGGCTGCTGTGCCTGAAGATTATCTTCACGGGGTGCAAAAAGGTCTTGGTGATGCGATCGCAGGCGAGCTTCGAGTAAGCGAATATAATATTTTGCAGAATTCTGAGGCGCGTATTCCTCAGCAAGTGCGTGAAGATGTAATAGCTAAAGCTTCAAACCGTGCTTTGAAATTGGCTTATGCTTCGGAAATGTATCCAACCTTAGAAGTTCTAGATAAAGCTCCGGTAGAATATATCGAACAACCGGGAACAGTTAAAGCTGTTTACATAGATGAAGGAAGAATGGCAACTTTGCAAAAATATGGAGTTGGTGCAATGGGTGCCCTTGCGATTTCCAGTTTAGGAAACATAACAGCACAGCTTAATGCGGAGACGGACCCTAAAAAACAAGCAGCTCTATTGAATAGCTACGTTACAAGTACAAATGAAAACATACTTCATATAGCGGAGATATCTGGTGGTTTAATGATAGTGGGAAAAGGATTGGCTTTAACCGGAGCTACCGTTTTAGGAATGCCGGCGGAAACAGCAGCTGCGGTAACCACAACTATTTTTTTCACAGGTCTTACTGTTAAAGCATTATTGGATCCAAATACGAGCAAAGGAATTATATCCGCAATAGGTAATTATAAAGAAATCCCAGGTGTGACGGCAAAGATTGTAGTTACTGAAATGCAAAAAGGTATTCCATTTTTTAGAGCGGTGACTGGTTTAATCACAATGGGTAAGACTGTAGCCAAAGAAGTAAGAAGCGGTACGGATCTTGGTGCCGCGGCGATTAAGGCGGGAATGAAAAATGATGCGATTTTTCGTGATCCCAAAAAGCAACTTGAAGCCGCACGGAAAGCTGGAAATGGTTCTGTGATTGATGTCATCGCAGAAAGCGTAAAAAACAAAAACAAAGCTCCAACTGTAGTTGCTGTATCAAATAATAATTTTGATAAACAAAAGATTGCCAACAAATACGGTGCAAATAATTCTGGTCGAAATATATATGTCAGCCAAAACGAGGACGGCAGTAACACCTATACTGCTGAAGCAAAAAAGAAGAGTTCGAGCTTTTCGGTGACATTTGATTCAGATGCCGTGCTGGTGAAAGTCTGTCCTGAATGTAAACCTCTTAGTGAAGGGACGTTCTCGGCATTGTTGGGTAAGGCAGCAGGGGCGTCTGCCGGGGAATCGATAGACAATAATAATTTAAAAGATTTTGTCGTTAAAACCGAAGACGGAGATTATGATTTCAGAGCTCTAAGCACCATGCGAGCTCAATTGTTTACAGAAACAGTGGATGGTATTGAATCGATTAAAGCGGGAGTTAGCGTTGATCCTTCAGCTGTCTCGCAAATGAAATTAAATTTATCTTGGCTCAATAAAGGTGTTTCCGCGATATGGGATTTCAATGCCAGCAATAGCGGCCAGGTTGATGCCGCATCGGTAACTACAGAATACAAGGGTGGTACTAGCTCGTTGAATTTGGCGATTAATTATGTCGATGCTTATTTAAATAATTTAGGCAATTCAGCTGTGGGATCTGCCGGTACAATTGGTGGTAGCTTGGGTATTCCTACTTTTTCAAGCAACGATATGTTTGTTAACAAAATAGCAGTCGGTGGTAGCCCTGAAATCACAAGTTCAATCAATTTAGATTTAGGCAGCGTTGGAGCTTCATTTACTCAGTCACAAGCGACCATAAGTGTTGCGCGCGACAGGTACGACCAGGCAGTGGCAACTATAGCTGCAGCAAATCAAGCTGCAGAATCGGCAGCAAAGGCTGAAGTTGCACCTCCGCCTACAGTACAAGTAACGACTCCTCTGCCTACGGTACAAGTCACTGCGCCATCAACTACGCAGACAGTAACAACTCCGCCTCCGGCACAAGTCACTGTACAAATAGTAGGAGGTGTTTCGCGAGTACCTATTGATAAAAATGGAGTACCCCTAATTAAAATAAATTCATCGACGTCGGTTTATTTCGACGGTGGGAAGGTTACAGCTCCGCCGAGCACGGGTACGACTTATACAACCCAGACATACACGGCCGGATCAGGCAGTGGGCAAGTCCAAAATAATGTGACCACGCAGAATATAAACACAGGAAAAATCAATGTGAGCATCAACAGTCCAACTGTGTTCAATGGAAACGCTTATATTAACAACTATTCTGTACCCAGTTGTCAGATCTGCAGTGGCAATTACGGCACAAACATTCTTAATCCTGGTTACAACAATATGCAGATTTTATCGAATTTAGAGCTGAGCAATACATTCATACGAGGTTGGTAATGAGTTTTTTTATTTTGAAAAAAATGAGTTGCAGAGTCGTATTTGATTTCGGTTTTTTGAAAAAAGGTGTTCTTATGAAAAGTTTATTATTGATCTTCATTTTTTTACCATTGCATCTTTGGGCGACTTGTTATGTTGATGCAGATTTGGCTTGTCCGGTGAAGGCCACTGATTTGACTTGGAGCAAAGGGCAAAATATTTTTCCAAGAAATTTTTTATTTAACACCGACAATGTGCAAAACAATTATTATTCATGTAAGGCCTTCGCCAAACTCATTCAGACTGAATGCCAATTTGATGTTCCTGTCACAAGCGTTTTCTACCCTAAAAAAGAAACGAATTCGACCGAGGTTGCGTCACTGACGGACATGACCATGGCTAGAAATTCTCAGTTCAACCAACAGAGTGGGTTGCCAGAAGAGTTTAGCAAATATTTTAACGGGGACTATGATTATGTTGGTGATGCCAACGCCTTAAAAAAAGTAAACAAAGAATTTTCAACAAAACAAATCACAGCAGTTTTAGATTTTGCTAATCCGATGAGTTCATCTGTTGATCTCGTTTTAAATACTCCTTGTCGTTTGGCGGATCCGTCTGCGAAAGACAACAGCATGCAAAAGATGGGATATGTAAACAACAACGGTTGTGCCTTTAGCTATTCATGCCAAGCTTTTGGAACTGCGGGATTGGGTGAGACCTTGGTGATCAGTAAAGCACCGTCGGATATGTTTTGTTCCAGCAAAGCGGCGACTGCGGTTTTGATGTCCTTGCTAGATTTGGTTTTGGGTCAAAAAAATGAGCCAGACCAGTCTGTCGGGCAGTATCTATCGTTTCAATCTTTTGCGCAAATGCCGTTGTTGTCGGTAACGAGTCCTGACATCTCAAAAATGATGACTATAAAAAAGAAGGAGCAAAATTTAGATCCAAGTATAGATCCAAATATAAAGTATCTTTATCCGGTATCAACGCCTGCAGGTTCTGCTTGGACAGTTTTTGAATTGGCAACCACAATCTCAATGATGGGTATTGGTATCAAAACAGCTTCGCCATTCGAAGATTCGGGAACCATTTTCGACAAATATTCTAAAAGTTCAAATGATTTTTCTGAACTGATTTATACAGTGGCCACAAATTTGGGTGCGGATTTACGACTAGATTTTTTAGGCAATAAAAATATTTATTTAATGAGAAATGCCAAACCTTCATCGATTTTTCCACCAAGCTTTCAATTTGTCGGATATGTCCCAAGCTCTCGGGCCTTGGAGAATGAATCTTATATGGATGACTATGTTGCGATTCTCAATTCTTATAGCAAATCCATTGCAAATTATTTGCATAAAAATATCAAATATCTACTGACTTTAAAAACCGGGATATCTTTGGTCATCCAAGCAGATAAACGGGTGCCTATTGTGATCAACGGCTTTAGCGGCGATAAACTGATTTCGTACGATCCTTATGGTCGAGTTTATTATCTCGATTTTATGTATCGAGAGGCGACTTCTACTGTTCAGTATGGTTCGGCCTC
>CAZMVK010000087.1:6627-15002 GCA_964569545.1 uncultured Bdellovibrio sp. | reverse complement strand
CTGTTTGCTTTTTTCTGTGTTATCAGCATAACAGCATGTGGCTTTGCAAACTCAATTTGGTATCGTTCGCCAATTAACTTCATTTTATTGATGAGTTTAATATTACTGATAAATACAGATTCTAAAAAATTTACTGAGCAAGCTTGATTTTGATTAAACCAAATTGAATTTTTAAATAAACTAACCGCTATTCTAGTTGAGAATAAAAACGATCTAGATTTTTCTTAAACAAACGTTGGCTGTAAGCATCTGGCAATAAGCGTATCAATTGATACAGATCTTTCTTTTTTTCTTTATATATTTTCACTGCATTAGCAAAGACTTCGTCTCCAACCAATGAAGAATAATATCTAATATTTTCATCACTTCGTGAATAACCACTGACAACTTCAGACAAATCAAAATCATAAGGCAACACATAATACGCATTGAGCGATAGCAACTTGATAATTTTAAAATTCCATAAAAAAGTTGATATCGCCTGCTCCTGAGTCACTCTCAATTTCCAATCATTATTGCGTATGAGGCCTTCAAACAAAAGCACTACAGCAAGCTGAGTTTGATCAGTCTGGGGGGCCTCTTGCACATAATGAAAAAGAGCTCGTGAAGATTTTTCCGGATTGCTAAAAACTTTTTGTATAGAAAAATACTCTATCCCCTGCAAACGTTTAGCAGCATGACCTATGTCTTCTAGAAAAAATGCTTGTCGGTGAGTGCCAAAAATACGGCCATTTTCAGAATCCACGTAATCAACGTAAAGCATTTGTGATTTCATAGTCGGCACGCCAAGTTCATTAAGCAAACGATACGCCAAAGCTTCACGATGCGGCGAAGTTCCCGCCCACGATCTATACAGCTGCGGAGAAAAGCCACCTCGAACGCTACAATGAGTTCCCAAATCCAGCTTTTCAGTATTTGAAAAAATCGTCTTAGAGATCGAATCATTCTCCGCATTTTCTTTTTGCTTATTAATATGAAAAATAACTTTTAATTTTGGAAAATCGCACTGACTTTCCAGCAAGCTTGTATGGCCACGTAAATCGACCATCACTGGGGTTTCAGATATCGGCTTAGCACTTACTGACAATAAAATTAGAATTCCAGGCAAAGGGATTGTTTTATTTTTGATTTCATCTGCGTTGCCTGCAACTTGTTGTCGCTGTTGCAATAACTTGGTAAACGGCGCCTTTAATACAATAGAAATTGGCTTGTCTTGAAAAAACAATTCTGCTTGCGCAAATACCTGAGAGGAGATAAAAATCACAGCCAAGAATAAAAAATATTTGAAATTAACTTGTTCTGTGATTGCAAATGTACCGTTTGATTTTTTATAATTAGAACTCATTTTAAAAAACCTAATACTGCAAATTGCCAAATTAATTTTACTCATCTTATCCCTCAACAACCTAATCCAACTGGTTTTTCATGTGGTTCCGGGATTAGAATAAATTTATTTATATTTGCTGTTGTCACCCAAACTCCGAGACTGAAACATCTCATATATAGTTAACAATTTAGCCTAGCAAACCTAGTTTGCGACCTGTTTTTATTTTGACAGCGATTTTATTCAATTTGATTTCAGGATTATAATCGAGTCCTTAACTGGGCTAATGACTCGATTCAATTTAATGATAGTTAATGCTCGCCCATGGCGATAGAGAATCTTAAGACCCAAGAATCAACATCCTCGGGCCTTGTTCTAACATAAAAATTACATTTTCTTAAAGCTCAGGCCACTCGTCGAGTGAGACTCAACGTGAGTTCCTGATTGATCCTCAACAACCACACCCAGTGCTGGCGTTTTTAGATCCACTGAAATTTGATCACCCGCTCGGACCGCCCCAGAGATGATATCTCTGGAAAGTGGATTGAGAATCTCAGTCTGAATGACACGCTTAAGCGGTCTTGCTCCGTAGACTGGATCAAAACCTCTTTCTGCTAGCCACTGAATGGCAGCGTCGCTGTATTTCAGTTGAATTTTCTTACCACGCAAACGCTCATCGACCACTTGCAATTGCACTTTAACGATGTTTGCAATCTGCGACTGCCCAAGAGCATTGAAGATTATAGTCTCGTCAATACGATTTAAGAACTCGGGCCTGAAATGCGCACGCAAAGCTTCCGTCACCGTTTTCTCACGATCTCGCGCAGTCATTTTAGAATCCAAAATATATTGAGAACCAACATTTGAGGTCATAATCAAAATCGAGTTTTTAAAATTCACTGTGCGCCCCTGACCATCAGTCAAACGCCCATCATCTAACACCTGCAGTAACACGTTGAAAACATCAGGATGAGCTTTTTCAACCTCATCGAGCAACACCACGCTATAAGGTTTACGACGAACTGCTTCGGTCAATTGACCGCCTTCATCATACCCCACATACCCCGGAGGAGCTCCTACCAAGCGTGAAACCGAGTGTTTTTCCATATATTCACTCATATCGATTCGAATAACAGCTTGCTCGTCATCAAATAAAAATTCAGCCAGTGCTTTTGCTGTTTCTGTTTTACCAACGCCAGTTGGTCCCAGAAACATAAACGTACCAATGGGACGATTAGGATCTGAAATTTCAGCACGTGCTCGACGAATTGCATCTGAAATGATTCGCAAGGCGTGATCTTGTCCGACAACTCGAGTATTTAAGACCTCTTCCATTTTTAATAATTTTTGAGTCTCACTCTCTAACATTTTTTGTACAGGAATTCCGGTCCATTTTGCCACAACCTCGGCAATCTCTTCAGGTCCAACTTCTTCTTTCAACATGCGATGTTGGCTGTCGGTCTTGCTCGAGCTCTCTGACTTCTCAGCTTTTTCTGTGAGCATTGCTAACTTTTTCTCTAACTCTGGCAATTTGCCGTATTTTAGTTCTGCGGCTTTACCTAGGTCGGCAGCTCTTTCAGCCTTAGCAATTTCATTGCGTACAGCTTCGATATTTTCTTTTGTTTTTTTCAATTCGTTGATTCCGCCCTTTTCAAACTCCCATTGCTCACGCAACAACTGATTGCGACCTTGCAATTCTGTGATCTCTTTTTCAATCACTTGCACGCGATCTCGGGCTTGCTCTTCTTTTTCTTTTTTAAGAGCTTCTTTTTCCACACGAAGCTGCATCAATTTGCGTTCAATCTCATCAATCTCTTCAGGAACACTGCCAATGGCAATACCCATTTTACTGGCAGCCTCATCAATCAAGTCGATCGCTTTATCTGGTAAAAATCTTGAAGTGATATGACGATGAGAAAGCTTGACCGCAGCGACTAAGGCCGCATCAGTGATTCTCACGCCGTGATACATTTCGTATTTCTCTTTCAATCCGCGTAATATCGTAATCGCATCTTCAACCGATGGTTCTTCAACCAATACAGTCTGAAAACGTCTCTCTAAGGCTGCATCTTTTTCGATGTACTTACGGTACTCATCCAACGTGGTCGCACCAATACAACGCAACTCTCCTCGAGCCAGGGCTGGTTTTAACAATTGACCAGCATCCATTGCTCCGTCCGTTTTACCCGCTCCAACCAAGGTATGCAGTTCATCAATAAATAAAATTATTTGACCATTGCTTGTAGTGACCTCTTTTATTACTGCCTTTAAGCGATCCTCGAATTCACCGCGATATTTAGCACCTGCTACCAGAGAGCCCATATCTAAAGACATTAATTTTTTACCGACGAGACTTTGAGGCACGTCTTTTTTAACGATCCTAACAGCTAAGCCCTCGGCAATAGCCGTCTTACCAACACCTGGTTCACCGATAAGCACAGGATTGTTTTTCGTACGACGAGATAAGACCTGCATCACACGGCGAATCTCTTCATCACGACCGACAACAGGGTCTAATTTACCCTCTGCTGCCATAGCAGTTAAATCCACCGCATATTTTTTTAGAACTTCATATTTATTTTCTGGATCATCATCTGTTACTTTTTGGCTGCCACGAATTTCTTCTATCGCTTTTTCAACCAAGTCTGCTTTGGCTCCGCTTTTTTTAAACACACCTAACAATTCATTATCTCCAGAGTGCATCATAGCCAAAATAAAGTGCTCTGTTGAGATGTAAGAGTCTCCAAGTTTGTCCGCCTCTTGTTCAGAAGCGCTGAATATCTTCACTAATCTTTGCGAAGCGTTTGTCGTTTTTGATCCGCCAGAAACCTTAGGCATTTTTTCTAGGCGAGTATCCAGCTCGACCATTAAGGATTTAACCGAAACATGAGCTTTTTCGAAAATACGCGGAACTATCCCCTCACTCTGCTGTAATAATACAGTTAGTAAATGCTCTGGCTCGACAGCAGGGTGACCACGACGCTCCGCCATTTGCGCAGCTGCTTGCATAGCCTCTTGGCTTTTACGTGTCATTTTCTCGATATCGTTCATTACAACCTCCAGTTAAATGCCCTATCCTGTTCCTGTAATGATGTGCTCGAAAACAAGAAAGTCAATATTACAAACAGACTGTTTTTTTGAGCACTCTGAACGTCAAATCATGTTGCTCCGCAGAGCCAAAATCAGTAGATTGCGCCAAAAACTAGGCTTGATAACGACAGTGTGTTAAGGATTCCTATGAGCAAAAGATTTACACCAAAAAGATTGAGAACCAGCATCCGCTTTGATGGCATCAATCCAACTGATTACCTAAAATACGATCACCGCTTTTCTTGCGAAGACTGCACCCATTTCAATCGCGAAACTGAAAAATGCACATTGAGCTACGAAACCAAATGGCATCGCAAAGAATTTCAAAATAAATCTTATGAGTTGTCAGGAAAAATGGCGCTTTGTCGGTTTATTGAGATTGATTAACAAGTCAAAAAACATAGTCAGACAAATAGCGCAAATGTGTTCTCTTTAAAACACAAAGCCCTGCATTTTAAGCAAGGCTTTGATTTGTTTGTTTGATTTGAAGATCAAGCAGAATTCGAAATTAGTGATTTTAATAAAGAGATTTTTTAATAATATTATCAACTAAGATACGTCTAACTGATTCATCTTTGATAGTATTCATATTCATCTCTGTGTACAGATCCAAAAGATTTTCCCTAGCAACCAATAGGTATTTCATTTCTGGACGATAATTGATAGATCCATCTTTCATTTCTTCACTTGTTGGAATTAAAGTTCTGACACCTGCCACATTGGCCGTGATAGAATTTATACCATTTACATTTTCTATTCTCAAATCCCAGTGAGATGGAAATACTTCTTTCAATATTTTCAACAATACTTCTAAATAATCAGTTTCGTTATCGTACGGAGAACGTAATGTCCAGTATACGTATTCGATTTCTGATTTACCATTCAATGCCAATTCTTTTTTGAAATAATTCTTCAAATAGTTTTTTCGCACCAATGCATCACTGCGCAAGAAGCATTGAAGGCTGTCAATGTTGACATGTGGTTCACAAACAGGTGCCAAGTTATTATTAACATCCGCAACTTGAGCTTCAGTCATAAATAAAAGACCAGAACCTGACATCAATGACATCTGCCAAATATTCAAATTGACGACATTAAAAATATTTTCAATTGTTTTAGAAAAATCAGCAGTTGATTTCTTATTTATTTTTACTAAATCAAAAATATTTGCACCTTTGCTAACGTTGTACAATCCAATCGTAGGTGCAGTCGCAACCACTGAATTTGCCATTGCTGCTACGTACGCTGAGTCTACGATATGATTTGCTTTAGCATTTTTCAAGGTCAGCAAAAAAGAATACATATCCTCATTGATTTGATATTTTCCTAAATCATTTTTAAATTTCATTAATTCGAAAAAAGTTTCAACTGGATTGATATTAAAAACAACCTTATCAATTTGATTATCAAATGATTTATTAAAAGAATTTAACGCTCTTTCAAAAACATCACCATCAGTATTTATTTGAGTCGATCTTAATTTAGCCATAGAGACATTTGATTTCACATCAATTTCAGATAATGTAGCCAAACAACGATCCATATTTGATTGCAATCCCCTTGTTGGACTTAGAACAACATCAACAGGAGAATAATCAACCATCTGTTTTTCAAACAAAAAACAGCTTGATAAACCATCTCGTAAATCGGCTTGAACCATTTCTTTGATCTGCTCGACATCAGAATGTACCAGTCGTAGTTCATTATAAATTTTCTGGCTCGAGTCCGCAATTTGAGCTGACAAATTTCCTATCATAATTTGAGTTGCCGCTAATGATCTTCCGATCGCATGAATGTCTTCTCGTGTTTCCTCTAGCTCGGCAATTGTCCTTTGCTGCAAGCTTAACATTAAATCCATTTTAGCCTGCATTTGCCGTTGGTTCATATCTTCAACACTGCCCATGCCTGCTACACCCAGGGCCGATCCGACTGCAGATACAATGGCTATCGGATTTGAACTCGACATGGCACTGACTAACTTGACTCCAGCATCAACATAATTAAGACCGCCCTCAACTTGCTTAATTGCATTCGGGTCTACACCAAATTGTTTAGCTAGCTGAAGAAGCTCTCTGCCACCATCAACATATCCTGCATACTTTTTCCCATAGTCTGCCATTTTTTGTTGAAAGTTTGGGTCTCCGGTCAACGTTGTTAGATCTATTTTTAACTCACCATTTTTAGAAAATTTTTCGAGTTGTTTTTGCATACCCTGCAGTTGTTCTTTTTTGTTATTCGAAAATTTTGACAATGCTCCAGCTAATTTTGACAAAGTATCTGCAGCTTTTGATACATCAGAATTATCGATTTTCAAGCGAATAGCATTTTCAAAATTGTCTTTATTCTCAGATGCTTTTTTAACTTGCTCAAGCACAAAACCCGCCATGATCACTTTGGTTTTATCATCCACTTGATTTAGCTTATGCATGATGGTTGCAGCGTATCTTAAACTTTCGATCTCAGCTTGCGCTTTATCCATTTTTGCAATTTCTGCCATTTTATAATCAAAATTGCGCCTGTCTGATTTAGCCATTTCGATTAATAAATCTTCAGCTGCCTGCTCGGCTTGTTTTTGAAAACCTGAAAAAACATGAAATGTTTGTTTCTCAACTTGACGTTGAAGAACCTCGATTTTCATTTTGTCGATAAAATCTGATTGTCTCAAATTTTGAATCCGACTGGATTCAGAATAAAATCGAACATCCGAAGACATCCCTTTTCGTAATTGTGGAATATTAAGAAACCCAGCAGCCTCTTTACGGACAGAAGCAATTGCCGCTGCAACTTTCTCCATATTACTATTAATGTTATTAGTTATTTCTTCATCACTTGTTAAATGAAATGCTCTTGTTACTTCTGATGCGATTTGATCTCGAGTTAAATGATATTTTTCTGCGATAGCTTGAATATAGTTTTTAGCTATACTGATTTTTGTTTCTGTTGGAAGCCCCGTGTTTAGCAATAAATTTTCCAGTGGTTGCCAATCGGCAGAAGAAACAAGTAGCGGCAATTCAGCTGGTTTTAATTCCTCAGCCTTAACGACCTCAGGTGATTGTGTCACAATAGTTTTTTCTGTTTTTGTACATCCAGTGAAAATGGCTGTGGTTGAGATTGCTAACATCATTTTTATTAATAAATTTTGTGATTTCATTTTTCTATTCCTTATTTTTTCTTAAGTTCTTCGATAATTATTTGTCTAATCATTTGCGTGAGTTTTTCTCGATTGGCATTAACTCCAACATTTGCATCGGTGTTAAATAGCCCATCAATCATTGTGGCAATTCGCGCCGCATTTGATTTATCTAATTCTTCTTTGATTTCTTTTTTAGATGCGTTGATTTGATTTTGCAGACCTTCAACATTGTTTTTATTTTTATTTATTTCATCGTTCAGCAAAGAACCCATGTCTCGCTGCTTTTGAGCAAAAACTCCTAACTCTTCCCAGGTTGCAAGATTGTAACTTCCATCTCCTGGGCAACTCTCTCTATTGCAGTAATTGTACTGATCAAACTTGAAAAATCCGTGTGATGGCAAAACGCTTATCAGAATTAAAAATAAAACTATGAACTTCATAATCCCCCCGTGTTTTTGTAACATATCGACTCTCAGCAAAAGACAGGCCAAAGCTTAAAAGCCTCAAAGTCACTTGCATTCGAATTGATGTCGATTTTTATTTAATGTCTCCGATTATCCGCACAAGTTTCCAACAATTAGTGTAAAATTTCTCAATTGAGAGCCAAAAAAGTTTTTATACGTTCTTGTAAGACTAAATTGTCTGGAATTGTTGGATATGAACCGAAATGACATAGCAAACAATTGAAACCAAAAGCATTTCAAAATAAATACTATGAATTGTCAGGAGAATCATTTGATCACCAGTAACATGACCAAGTGATCCATCCCCCACCTACAACCCCAACTCAGCCGAGAACTAAACAAAAGGGATTTCTATCTTTTACGA
>CAZMVK010000087.1:5671-6617 GCA_964569545.1 uncultured Bdellovibrio sp. | reverse complement strand
CCCACGGGGGGCGAGGCCACGATGGCCTTATAGTAAAAGATAGAAATCCCTTTTGTTTTGTACTCGGCAAGCCACCACCAGCCTTGGGTCTATATTTTCTTATTTTGAGCATTTCTCGACGAGTGTCCTGTGAATCAATTCACGAATATCGACGATCTAATAGACAACAAGAAACCTGAGTGGGATTCCCCCCACTCTCATGGAAGGAGGCTTTCAAGGAAGAATAAGACTGACGTGTCTCACGTCAATTACACAAGTCAAATATGGATATTATTTAAATGTGTTCAAAAAAATAAAACAAATAAAGGCTCGGAGGCCACTCATCATCATGTAGAAGGTGAGAATTTTAACAAGGAGGAATTATGAAACTGAAAAACAAATATTAACGGAGGATATTGAAATGGGAATGAGAGTAACTACAAATATATCAGCATTAAACGCTCAAAGAAATTTAGTTGGTAGCCAAAGAGCAATTGCTAAATCAATGGGACAGTTGTCTTCTGGATCGCGAATTAACATCGCGGCTGACGACGCTGCTGGCTTGGCGATTTCAGAAAGATTAAAAGCTGGAATTCGCTCTGCTAGACAAGCAAATCGTAATGCAAACGATGGTGTTTCAATGGTGCAAACTGCTGAGGGTGGTTTGAACGAAATTGGCAACATCGTCACTCGCTTGCGTGAGTTGGGAATCCAGGCTTCATCTGACACTGTTGGTGCAACTGAGAGATCTTTCTTGGACAAAGAGGTTCAACAGTTGAAGGCAGAGGTTCAGCGTATCTCTAAGTCGACAAAATGGGGAACAACCAATCTTTTGGATGGTTCATCATCAGCGTTCGATTTCCAGATAGGCATTTACAACAAAGCAGAAGAGGATCGCATCACCTTCAATGCTGGCGAAAACAACTCTCAGTTAGAGGCCCTTGGTCTATCAGAGTTGGATTATACA
>CAZMVK010000087.1:0-5661 GCA_964569545.1 uncultured Bdellovibrio sp. | reverse complement strand
GCGCAATTTGCTCTCTCGGCTTTAGACACGGCACAAAACTCGGTCAATGGTATGCGCGCCAATCTGGGTGCACTCCAAAACCGTTTGACGTCGACTATGGACAATTTGGGAGTTTTAGAAGAGAACATGTCAGCAGCAAATTCACGTATCCGTGATACTGATATTGCCATGGCCTCTACTGAAATGACTCGCAATAACATTTTATTGCAAGCTGGCACCGCGACCCTCGCGCAAGCCAACCAATCAAGTCAGTTGGCGCTAAAACTGATCGGTTGATCGAACTGTCTAAAAGTTTAATCAAAAAAGCTAAAATGGTGAGGATGATGTCCTCGCCATTTTTTTTGACACTTTTCAAATCTTTCTCTCGAGAATGAATTCTAAACAACCTAAAATTTCGACACTCTGTCTGCACTTTTCAAAAAAAAGATAAAACTCTCGCGCTGGACTAAAGTCCAAGGACCAAAGGACCGTAGAGAAAAAGAGGTTACTAAATTTTCCCTAAGATCAGATGAAGGAGCAGAACATGAACAACAAACAGAGCACTAAGTCGACAAAATCTAGCTTAGCAGCACTATTCATAGCCCTGTGTCTGCTCCCTGCTTGTGCAAAAAAAGGTAGTGGCTTTGACAGCTCTTCGGATTCCTCTACTGCAACCACACAAGATTCTTCGAATTCCCAATCACAAGACAATCCACAAACCACTCCAACGCCACAAACTCCGGCAGCACCTAACTGGGATCAAGTGGATATGGATGGATATACCTCTGGTGGAGTCTATAATGGGAAAATGGCTGTTCGAGTCGACAAAAATGCACAGGCCTTAACCTTGTTATTACCTATCCCAATGCCAGTCCCGTTGATCGGCACCATGAACATCCCAAGCCTCCCAGGTGCTAAATTAGCAAGTACCGCTGACGGCAATGGCAAAGAATTATTAGCTATTCAAATTCCATTGAAATACATCATCAAAGGAGCTTCTTTGGGCCAAGGGCAAAGACTGCCAAATGGCGATCCGCTGCCCTATGTTCCTGCTGGCGAACTGCCTGGGTTCTCTATTTCATTGCCGCAAATTAAAAACTATAGAATCTATGTTTACCTAGGCGTAAATGTAGTTGCGACCTATATTGAATTACCAGATTTTGGTTTACCAATTGGCTGGATCTCACCGGTTAAAAATAAAGCAAAAACTCGCGTTATTGGCGCAATTGGCTATGTACCGCCAAAAATGAATTATACTGGTGGAATGTATTTAGCCACTCAGATTCCGGCCAAAACAGCCCAACAGATTGACAACCTGATTCAGTGGTAAGTCACTGAATCATTGTTCAATTAAATTTGTATTCAATTAGTCATTAACAAGTCTTTATCTAAAAATTTTGAATTGCCGAGAGCGAAAAATGTGGTTACCCTGGCATGGATTTTAAGTTTATAAATAAACTTTTCAATATTACCCAGGGAGACATTATGGCTAAAAAAGCAAAAAAAAGCAAAACTGCTACCAAAAAAGCGACTAAAAAAGTAATCAAAAAGGCCGCTAAAAAAAGTGTAAAAAAAGCTGCAACTAAAAAAACTGCTGCTAAAGCAAAAACAGTAACAAGCAAAAAAGCGTCTAAACCTGCTAAAAAAGCAGCCGTAAAAGCTAAAGCAAAAAAAGTTACGAAAAAAGCTGCTCCTAAAAAAGCTACCAAAAATGTAACTAAAAAAGCCGCAAAGCCTGCAGCTAAAAAACCAGCTACAAAAAAAGCTTCAGCGAAACCTGCGGCAGCTAAAAAAGTAAAAGCTGTTGTTGAACCAACTCACCACGAACCTTTGATGGAAGAATTGGAAGATTTCGGCGATGAAGATATGGGTTCACTTGAAGGCATCGAAGCGACTGAGGGCCAACAAGAAGAAGGCTGGGAAGAAGCTGAAGAAAAAGAAGACAATGCTTTTGAAAAATTAGAAGATGATGACGATGAAGCATCTGAAGATGACGAAATGGACGAAGAAGACGAAGGTTATTTCTAATTCTAATTTAGCCACAGCTATTTAATAAAAAAAGGAAGCCACTGGGCTTCCTTTTTTTATATCCAATCAGACAACAACAGTTTACAAACAATCCGAATAATCCGTGAAAGCCTAACAGCCTACTAATCCGCGCTGATTCTAAAGCTTAATATTTTCTGCGGGAATGGGCTTGAAAATAACTTTACGACCAGTCAGCTTAAGCAAAGCTGCAGCTCGTTCGCAGAACTCTTGAAATGTCATACGTGTTTTTTGAGTTCTAATATTTCACTCCATACACCAAAAATATCGGCATATTCTTGAATTTTTATAAAATCTAAATTGGGCACTAGGCGCATCAAGGTCAGAATATCTCCTTTATCAATAACCTCTCTATTTCTATCCCCAGAAAACGCTTGTATCTTAAGACCGATAAGGTCCTCGGGGCCAACAACAGGATAAGGAAGACTTTCAATAATTCTGCAGTTTTGTAGCATCTTTTGTGAATGAGTTTTTCTGGCAAAAATAATATCGATTTGAGTGGTTCCTGATAACTGCAAAACAGATTCATTTTCATTCATTATTTTAAGACCCATTTGGTTCGCAATTTTTTTGACTGCCTCATGATGAGTGCCATCTATCAAAAAATCCACATCAAACGTAGCCCGTTCACCGCCATAAGCAAAAACAGCTAGTCCACCAATAATGGCAAACGAAATACTATTGTTCTTAAGATGTGAGGTAAAATCCTCAATCGAAGCGTAAATACTCATTCGTTGATTTTACTCTTGGCTATGGATTGGTTCAATCGGAAATTCCGCTAGTTCATTTTTCAACCACTGATTTGCTTTACTGGCCTTGACCTTGGTCTAAACTCTCACTGATAAATTAAACTTTTTTCAATTACTGGTAGTCTAATATTGTATCGTATTTTCGCATTATCAAAAGGAAAACATATGCCACAAGATTACCATGTAGGAAATTTTCAAATACATTTCTTAAAACTTATTTCTTACATCATTTTTTTAACAATGACTCAAACAACTTTTGCTAATGACAAAGTCAGTCCGCAAAAACCAGCCAATGATCAATTCGCAAAAGAAACATCAGAGAAAATCAAACAATACAAATCCAATCCTTCGATTGACAAAAAAAGCCGCCAGGTAATTTTCAAAAACAAAAATGTTTCCGTTAATGCAAACACGGATGCCGTTCTCACATGTGGAATAATCATCGATAAAAACACCACCATGACTGAAGATCTTGATTGTCCAGATTATCGTGGTTTTGCTGTTCAAATCTTAGGTGACAACATCACGCTTAATGGCAAAGGTCACAAGATCAATGCCCCCAAAGCAACCGCTGGTATTTTCATGAACGGTAAACACAATACTGTCTTAAATACCAAGGTGAATGGATTGACAGAAGGTTTTGGCATATTAGCTTACAACAGCCCTGAAGCTGGAATTTTATTAAATGATTTTTCTGACAACTGGGTCGGTATTGTTTTTTTCGCTGACAACACAACGGCTAACAATGTGCAAATCATCAACAACAAAGTTTTACGAAGCACAGCGTTTGCAATTCGCGTACAACAAGATGCCCCGGGCGTGATTGATGCCCCCCAAATTGAAAAAAATGATTTACGCAGCAGCAGAGATTTCGCAGTCTATCTCAAAGTTCAATCTTTCGAACTGCAAGATCAAAACAACAACATGATTGCAGAATCTGGTAATGGCTTTTATTTAAAAGAAGGCAATTTTAATATTCACGATTTATCACTGGCCAATCAAAGCATCAAAAAACGTTCCCTGTTTTTTGACAATGCCTCGGCTGTTGTTATTAATAATGTAAATGTAACCACACGTGCCCCTGCCACAGAAGATCGCGAACGAGTTGGTATTGCTCTATACCAATCACCTAATTTCCAAATCAATCAAGTCACTGCACAGGGATTGGATGCTGGAATATATCTTTCAACCGAACAAGGAAAAAGCGTGAAAGGGAAAATTGAAAATTCAATTTTTTCACAAAATGCGTACGCTGATATTAATTTAGTATCATGGGATGATACGGCTTGGGGGGATCTGACCCTCAGTAAAAATCAATTTGATGATGCCAATGGAAAAGTGATTGTCGAACCCGGTACCGTTGCAAATATTAATAAATAATCTAGGCCTTATTTCAAACGTGCCGCACGATCCTCGAGCAAGTGAACATATTTGTTTTTTAGTTCTGGAGACAAAAAAGACTGGTTGATCATTTGTTTCCACCGAGGAACAAATGTAAGAAGCTGAGACAATTCTTTTTCCGCTATTTTCTTACCGAGAAACAAAGTCTTTCCGGCAAAATCATCAACAAAATTTTCCTTAGTAAATCCTTTTTTCTTATCACCGATGCTTAAAGCAAGTTCATCGTCGCCGTGAGGATTGATGATTGTCGAATTTACGAAATCATAAATAGGAGACAATTGAACTTTTTCGTTAAACGTAACCACGGAAAGATTTTTCAAATGCAGATCTTCGTTCCCCAACAAGAAAGCCAACAGTATGCGTTTATAGAGTTTTAAATATTCCACCATCGGAAAGGTACAAAAATCTTCGATGGCCTCTGCAACCTTTTCGATAGGCACATCGTATTTAGTATCTCTCGAAGCACCAATGAGCTGAGTGAAATCCTCCATAGGAATTTTTTCTTTCCCGACTCGATCGAAGCGCTTTATCGCATAAGATAAACTGCCATCTGAACATTTCACTAAGCCATGCCAAGGAAGTTTCATTCCAGTCATAGAGACTAGACGCATAGTCAGGTCTTCATTTTCTGGTAATTGTTTATAAGAGATCACCTGTGGTTTTAAAATATATTGGCCGCTGTTCTCTACCTGTTTAAATGTATTCTCTTTTACAGACAGCGCTAAACTAAATTTAGGCTGCACTCCTTGAATTGAAATTTTCTTTACCATTTGACGAGCTATTTCAATCTGCTCTTCTTGAGAATAAGGAAAAATCTCAAGCCGATTTAGATTTTTCGCAAGAGCTTTTAACCCCCTGAGCGAATAATATTTTTCCCCACTCATCAGCTCTTCATATGTAAAGAGACATCGATTCATTTTAGCTCCCTGACCGTGACTGCCCCAACGCAGTCCACACCACAAATGATTAGCAGTGCGAATAAATCTCTACGATTAATTTTTTTATCTCTCAAAAGTGATTCTAGCTGTATGCCCTCAGGCAGAAGTCCTTCGAAAACGGCTGGAAAAAAACTGAATTTGTAATGTTTTATTTTTAATGGAAGAGTTAATGAAACTGGATAACCCTGATAATTGACTTCATAAATAAATTCATACTCATACTGACTGACCACTTCGATGAACATACCTGCTTTAACACCATTTACAAAAATCTCAGCCTTTCTCATTAAGGGGCCTCGACCATCAGTTTGATATTTAGCACTCGAAAGATCTCTAGCAGGTTTTCAAACTGTGTATTGATGCGACCATTTTCAATATTGAAAATCAAAGTCTTACCTACGCCCGCGAGCTCAGCCAGCTCGATTTGACTGAGGCCGGCCTTCTTGCGCGTGGTCCTTATAAGTTCCGAGAGATTTTTATCATTTAATATTACTATCATCGAGTAAACCTACTCTTCTCTTTTGAGAAGAGCAAGCTCCTCACAGAAC
>CAZMVK010000086.1:0-15189 GCA_964569545.1 uncultured Bdellovibrio sp. | reverse complement strand
TTAAAAACTTTTTATCTATTAACGATCGTAAATTCATCAGCTTGCTCTCTTCTCAAGGCTTTTTACATTTGATGAGCGAGTGGATAAATAAACAAAAATTGGAGGCACGACGATCAGTGTTAAGAATGTTGAGCTAACTAGGCCGCCGATCAGCGTAACGGCTAAGGGCATTTGCATTGATCCACCTGGTTGATTGGCTGTAAAAAGCATTGGTACCAGCCCTAAAATATTTGAGGCAGTCGTGACCAATATCGGCCGCATACGAACACAGGTGGCTTCGATAATTGCGTCAGATAAGCTGCGGCCTTCTGTAACCAATTGGTTTGCAAAATCAACCATGACGATGGAGGTGTTCACGCTGAGCCCAACAAGAATAATGAAGCCAACAAGTACTAGGGCAGAAATATGCATTTGTGCTAACAGTAAAGCGCAAGTAACCCCAACAAGGCAAAGTGGGACTGATAATAAGATGATAATTGGTTGTTTGAGATTTTCAAACTGTGAGGCTAATAAAATAAATATAATACAAATAGAAGTTATAAAAGCGATGGATAAATTTCTAGTTGAGTCCTTGCGGCTTTGATTTTGTCCAGCGATGCGCCATTCAATATTTTTCTTAGTTAAGTCTTTGCCAATCGTTTGTTCAATTTTTTTTGCGGCAGTTTCTAAATCACCTGATTTTAAATAAGCCTGAATCAATGCGACACGCTTGCGATCATGGTGATTTATTTGAGTAGGATTTTTAAGCTCTTGAATGTCTGAGATTTGCGATAAAAATATTTTCTTATTATCTTCAGAATCAATCGACAGATTGCCAAGATCTAAACTGCTTGAAATCATATTTCTTTGAGCTTTTAAAGTTATCTCAGTCGGGATTTGTTCTATATTAAATACACCAACGGTGATTGGTTTTAAATAACTAACAATGTTGCCGACAAAAGCACCGACATCAGCTCCGTATTGGGCTACTTTATTACGATTTAAAATGACTCTCAATTCATGACTTAATTCTTTTTGATTGGATTGGATATCTGTTAGGTAAGAAATTTTATTCATTTCTGCCGTTGCAATGTCAGATATCTCTTTTAATTGTTTAAGATCTGTATGGTAAATTTCCAAAACAATCGGAGCACCTTCGCTGGCCAGAGATTTTACTTTTTTTGTATATGTCAGATAAGGTACACGGCTTAAATATGAACTGGCTTCAGCAGATATTGTTTTGAGTTTTTTGGGATCACAGGTTAAAATTAAATTGGCTCTATTTTTTCCTTCTTCACCAAGATAGCTGATGGTATTTGAGATTCCAGAAATTGCTGAAATCTTTTTTTCAATCTCTTGCAAGTGCTGTTGATTTTTCTGTGATGAGTCTTCGGCTGGAAACTCGAGGCTATAATCAATGCGATCTATGGATTCGTCTGGAAATAGTTCGGCACCCATACTGAGTAAAATAATAATAGATAAAAACGTAAATCCTGAGCTATAAAATATAACTTTTTTAGGTTTTATTAAAATTTCTTTTAAATTAGATTTAAGATATTCCTCAAGGGATGAGAAATGTTTTTGAACATGAAATAACAACTTGTCTAGAAAATGATGATTGATTGAATCGACAATTTTTAAACAACCTTTGGCAATGTAATAAAGAAGTTGTTGGATTTTGGATTTGAAATCGGTATACACCCATTTGATAATTTCAAAATTTCGCAGTAAAATTCTCCAGCCAAAATATTTATTTAATTCAGGCAATTTATTTACAACAGTATTTTTCTTTTTTAACTGTTCCGGACGATGGATGGCCAACAGAGGAACGACCAATAAACTGATAATCAATGAAGCAAATATTGAATAACAAACAGTTTTGGCTATGTCGCGAAAATACATTCCCAAAGCTCCGTCTAAGAAGACAAGGGGAGCAAAGACTGCCATTGTTGAAAATGTACTGGAACTAATTGCGGCAATGACTTTTTTTGTTCCGTAAACGGCAGCTTCTGTCGGGTCGGGTGTTTTTAATAATTGGTTTTCAATGGATTCAAGAACAACAGTGGCATTGTCGACAAGCATGCCAACGCCCAATGCCAGCCCAGCTAAGGACATAAGATTGAAACTCACACCGGTAAGATACATCAAGGTAAAGGTGATCAGCAGAGAAAGAGGAATGGTTAAACTGACGACAAAAGAAGGCCAAAATACTTGTAATAATATGTAAATGACAATTGAGGCCATGATGCCGCCATTTGAAATAGCACTTTTGACATTGTCGACAGCCGTTTCAATTTCGGCACCTTGATCTAATATGATTCGATAATCTATATAAGATGACATTATTTCTAATTCAGAATTTATAATTTGTCGTGCCTCATTGGCGACATTAACGGCATTTGCGTCGGCTTCTTTTTGAATTTCAATCAGAAGAGCAGGTGTTTGATTGAGACGAACCAAAACAGGCGGGGCAGTTTCTTCTTTTTTTATTTCAGAAATATCTTGAAATGTTAAGATCGAATTGTTTTCACGTTTGACTATCGTAGATAAGATGTCTTCTTTTTTCTCAATGATGTTGCCTAATTTTAACGGAATGATTTTCTCTCCGTCGCGAACTTCTCCCAAGCTGATAAAACGATTGCGTCCTTGAAGCACATTGCTTAATGATTGCAAGTTCAGGCCTCGGCCTGAGATGGCTTCGGGTTTTATTTCAACAGATAGAATTTCTTTGGGGGAACCCGTAATTTGTGCCAGGGCAACGCCATCAATTTTTTCTATTTTTCGCAACAAACTATTTTCAATTTGTTCGCGCAATTGCAGTAATGACTGTTCTGATGTTTTCGTTTTAATGGCTAAAATAAAGAGATTGTTAGAATTGCCTGATGTTTTTTGAATCAATGGTTTTTCAGCAGCATCTGGAAGACCAACGCCATCCACACGATCTTTGGCTATTGCCAATGAATCTTTTAAATCAATTCGTGGACGTAAAGAAACAGTGACTACAGATCGTTCTTTTTCGGATTGTGAGGATATTTCCCGAACACCAGGAAGAGTAGACAGAGCTCTTTCGATAGGTACGGTTACTTGTTGTTCGATTTCAAGAGCCGTCGCGCCGTATACAACAGTGGTAATTTTAAATTGCGGAATATTAAATTCTGGCAGGTATTGCAGAGGAATGCGTTGATATGAAATGACGCCCAATACGCAAATGGCAAGGCAGATCATCAAAATGGTTATTGGACGACGTAAAATATTTTCTATCATGTCGGATTATTTTATATTGATAATAAACAGGAATCACTGAACTTCTGTGATGTCGACCGGAGTTCCGTCTTTGAGTCCAGACAGACCTTCAGTTACGACCTGGTCAAAGGCCTCTAGACCATCTGTGATTTCAACGGTGGCCCCTGAATTGGTGCCAATTTTAATCTCTTTTTTGTTAGCTGTCTCAATTGTCGAGGCAACGGCTCGTTTATTATTATCTGGAACTGAAGTTATTTGGTAAACATAATATTTACCCTTTTCTTCAATCACTGCAGATTTTGGTATGACCAAGCTATTGCTTGTTTTTTTAAGAACTAAAATGGCTTCGACAAATTGACCAATTTTCCATGCTTGATTTGGCTTTGTAATTTCAGCTTCGGCGTAGATTGATCCTGTTTTAATATCTACTGTCGGCGCAATGGCTGTCATGATTGCTTCAGCTTCGATATTGTCTAATTTTATTTTTATTTCTGACTTAAGACTCACTTGTGCAATCACTGATTGTGGTAACCAAAATGAAACCTTGGTTCTTTGTGTGTTAACAATTCTGATGAGTGAGTTAGAGCTGCCATCAATAAAATCTCCGGGTTTCATTGAGATTTCTGCGACAATGCCATCGATGGGGCTGCGAAAAACTCCGCCATTTTCAAGTTCAGAAAGCTGTGATCGAATCACTTCAGCCTGATGTTCAAGTTCTTTTTGTTCAGCTTCTTTTTTTGATAAAAAGTTTTTTCGTGCCAGCGCCATTGCTACAGTATAATCCAATTTTCGTAAGCGAAATTCAATTTGTTCGAGACTATTTCGCAGTTTTTGCGCCTCTGATCCCATGCGGAATAAAACTTGGTTTGTTATCACTTTTTCGCCAACACGAACTTGCACATCACGAACGGCAAGTCCGCTCTGTGGTCGAATCACAGCTTCGTTCCATGGTTGCAAAGGAGAAAAAAATGACATTGTTTGCAGTAAATCTTTTTTTTGTGCTTGAAAAACGGCGACTGGTGTTGCGGTTTTATTTTGATCTGCGGTCAATGGTGCTGATGATGAATAAAGGTATTTAAAAATAGCAACAAAAGTAATTGCGCTTACGCTGCAAATGACCAGTTCGATTTTATATTTTTGTGTAAATAAATTTAATTTCATTGCCTTGTCTATCGGTAATTTTGTTAAAACCACAAGTCTGGTTCTGATCCTGGTTCTGACTTTGGCCTGGTATCAAATTCAGCACGCAAGACTTTGGTCGAGAATCTGTTGGTAAAGGTCTAGAATTGACTCGATCATATTACTAGTCCGGCCCTCTTTACCGATAGGCATTACGAAGGAAGTGTTAAGAGAATGCGTGGAATAAAGTGGAGTCGCTCAGAAATAATTATGATTTCCAGTGCTGCAATTGTTGCAGTGCTATCATTTATTTCTTTGCACATGGTCAGCGTTGACAGTCTTACACTTTTATCATTGAAATCAGGTGAGGTTATCGGCCACATAGTTCCAATGGGTAACGATGTGCGTGTTCGACGATCCGAGCAAGTTGATTGGACATTCTTGCAAAAAGATATTCCAGTTTATCACCAAGATCGATTATTCACTGGTGATGATTCAAAGGCACGGGTTGAATTTAAAAACAAAGCAGCCATTTCAGTTGTTTCTAATTCACTGATTTTAATCGAGGCTCCAAGCAACGGAGAGCCTGAAACCATATCAATCAATGCCGGTGGTTTTTTTACAGATTTAAATAAAACAGCAAGTATTCGCTTTAAACAAGGCGATAAAATTTCATATCTCTCTGCGAGTAAAGATCAGGGTATCGTCAAAATCGTAAAAGACGAAAAATCCGGCATGACACAAATGACAGTGTTAAAGGGTCAAGTGGATATCCAAACAGATAAAAAAATCGAACAGATTAAAGAAAATGAAACTGTTAAAGTTAACAATGTTGGTGAAATTGTTGAAAAAACGAAATTTGCAATAGAGCTGTTTTCACCAAGTCCTCTGACCTCTGTATATTATCAGCAGAAACGTGAAGTTGTTTTGCGATGGAAAGCAGACTCGAGAATTAAGGCCTACCGAGTAATGACCTCGCCGACTCCTGATTTTCATACTATTTTATCAAATAAAGTTGTTGAGAAAAATGAAGCTTCAGTCGAGCCTCCAGAGCAATGGAATACTATTTATTGGAAAGTTCAAGGCGAAAAATGGGAACAGAAAAATAAAAAGTTTGAAGCATTCAGTCCCGTATCTGAATTCACTATTGTTGAATTACGAAAACCATTATTGATTGCACCTATCTCACAACAACAATTAGCAATAGAGTCACTAAGTAATGATGGCTTAACATTTTCTTGGAGAGATCTAACGGGCAGCTCTGATTTTGAATTAAAATTAGCTCATGATTCTGGAATGCGAGATATATATAAGAAAGTAAAAACCAATAATGGCTCGTTCACGATGACTGATATAGAGGCTGGTACATACTATTGGCAGGTGTCAACCAGTCCGCCAGGTGCCGAAAAAACAATTCTGAGTGACACGTCAATATTTACGATATTGCCGCCTGTAAGGAAAATATCATCTGAAGAGACAACGACGACGACAGTCTCAACAACTACAACTTTAGAAACGGTTGCAGCGGATGAGCAAGTAATGAATCAGCCTGCGGAGCCATTGCCAGAGCCAACGACTACCAGTACTTCGACAACTACAACCTCGAGTACGACAACAACTCTTGTTTCGGCAATTCTCTCAGCGCCAGATATTGCGCAAAATTATGTTCATGAGATCAGTGAGGGTAAAGAATCTTTTGAGCTTCGCTGGAAATCTATACCAGGATCGATGGGTTATCACGTATTGGTTTCGCGAGTTGAGGACTTTGGTCAGACTGAAAAAGATATGGCTATTCGCGAAGAAAAATTATTTTTAAACAACTTGGATATTGGTGAGTATTATATTCGTTTAGCTTCGATCAACAATCAGGGTAAAGAGGGTATTGCTTCAACTGCCAAGTTGCGAGTGTTGCTGCGTCCGCCAGTCTTGCAAAAAGTAAAATCTTTGCCGTGGGATGAGCTTGCGGATCAAGGTGTGCTACAATTGCAATTTGATTCCTATCATTCTAATAATTATAATGTCGGTAAAAACTATGAAGTACAAATTTCTTCAGACAAATTGTTTAAAAATATAGTTAGTAAAAATAATTATTCAACAGAAATTAAAAAAATCGGTTTTTCTCAGGGTGGAGTGTTTTATATACGCATAAGAACTCTGAATTCAGAATTCTGGCCAATCAGTCTTTTTTCAAATATTGAAAAGTTTGAAATGGTCAAGCCACCACCGCCTCCTCCTGTGGTTGAAAAAGAAGAAGAGAAGCCGCAAGCTGAACAGCAAGTAGTTGAGAAAAAAGAAGGCAAAGCCCAAGAAGAAGTTAAACAAGTAGAGCAACGAAAAGAAGAGCGTCGTCTTGAAAAGCCGATCGAGCCAACTTTGTTCTGGTTATCCGGTGGTACGCTGGTCAGTCAAAATGCTGAGTCCGGGGCTATTTACACTCCAACTTTTGTCGGTGACTTTGGTTTCCAATTTTACAAACGTTGGTCGTTTCAATATAGCTATCGCAATATGCCTGTCAGTGTCAGTGCCAGCAATGTTACAAAAGAAGATTCAAGTGTAAATCACTCGTGGACGGTCACAGATTACCAACTGAAATATTGGATGACAGATCAATATTCACCACACAAAGGGCAAGTTTTCGTAAGCATGCAAGAACATAAAATTCCAATGGTCTATGCAAAATCCAGTGGTAACAATGCAACTTCCAGCATTGACATGAAGGTGTGGGGTCTTGGTGTTCAGTATGATTTCTACCGTAATGAAAAATGGTTTTACGAGTTAACGGCAGCGGTTCGTAATCCATACAGCAAATCTTCGCCAGATGGTACTTTGTCATTAACGGCGCCAACGTCATTCGATGGCTCTGTTGGAGCTGTTCGTAAATTGAATGATAGATGGCAAGTGGGATTTTACTGGTTCACACAGTATTATGATTTAAAATACGATTTTGTTCCAAGCGATGTTTCAGGTTCTGCTACTGGTGGTATTGAAGGATTCAGCTCGCATATTCAAATTCGTTTAGGTTATGAATTCTTGTCGGGCTTTTTTGTTTTACCAGCCGGCGGAGCATGGGCTTGGCGCAGACGGAAAAAACGATCTCAGCGTCAAAATTTGAACGACAGTGAAAATGATATTTTAAACGACAATGAAAATGACGGAGATGATAAATCTGCAGATTTAAAAAATAATAAGACATCACGAACTGTTTGGGTTTCATCTGATAAGTCTGATCAGATTTTAATAATATTTTTATGGTTGTTTGCTTTGTATTTTTCATTTAGTGGAGCAAAAATATTAAATTTCCATTCGCACTCAATGGCCAGTTTTAATGAACAAAGAGCTTTTGTAATCAGAGATTTTATAAATCAATGGATAAATGATTCGGCGATGTCTGATAGAATCAAGGTAAAAGAAATTACGATTCAACAGGGCAAAGAACATCGTGGATCTGCTGTTGCAGCTGTGCAAGTTGTTTTGACGACTGACGAGCAGTTTGACAAGAATTATCAGAATCAATTGATCGGTTTTTTGAGTTTAAAAGCCAAATCTGAGACCGGAATTGATTATCATTTTAATATACAAAACTAGAGCTAGTTTAAAAAATCACTTTTCACATTTTCAAAGTAAATTAATTCTTACGGATGGTCGGTCAAGTAAAGACGCTATCTAATGCTTTTTGTTTTTTAAAGCTGCTTCCAGTAAATCCAAATATTGTTTCACCATAGTTTTAATATTGATCAAAATAATGTCTGTATCTTTGCTTTGCAAAGCCATTTGTAGTTTTAATCCTGCTGGTTGCTGGTGCTGTTTGTAGCCTATGTACCAGGCGTTAAATTCAGACAGCTCTTTAAATTTTTGTAAATCTTTATTGTTAGAAATATTGTTTGTTACATCAATAAGGTACAATTGTTTAGGACGAAGCAAAAAAGTTTGAACTTGAGATGAATTATTTTGTTTTTTATTGATAATTTGTACTTGCTGATAATTTTCATCTTTACCAATAAAAAAATCCAACACGGCAGAGAAATTGTCTGCATCTTGCGGCTCATACTCATCAACAGCTGAGTCTAATTTTTGTTTCATTTCATACAAAACGAATTCGCTATTTTTTTCTGATTGCTGGCGCTTGGCAAGAGCTAGATACCTAGCCGCATCTTTGCTGCCGCCGCTGTCTTTTTGTCTGCCAACAACATTAAGAACTTTCATATTGAGTAAAAGTTCCTGAAATTTATTATGAATTTGTATTTGAGTCTTGCTGTCAGATATTTGAAAGTTTTCGACCTCATCGATAATTAATTTCCAGCTGCCATTGATTTCTTCTGAGTTTTTTAGGGCTTTTTTATTTTGCAGCTGTCTGTATTCTTCGGTTGTCATGTCTAATAACTTCTGAACAAAATTTGGAGCCATTCTTTGTTTACCATTTAGGCCGTCAAGATATGCTTCCCATAAATCTTTGGATTTCACTTTGTCAGTGACCGCTTTAACAGATGACAGATAGCGAACAAAATCTAAAATCAACGGAATTTTTTTACCACCATCATCATAATCTACACTGATCCATTTTATTGAATTATTAATCAGAGTCGGCGCGAAGTTGCCATTGTGTGGATCGCCGACGACGAAGCCTTTGATTGCTAAAATATCTTCGGAAAAAAATAAATTTGCGAAAGTTTGGTTCCACTGCCAAAAATGCAAAGCATTGCTGCGCAAAAGCTGTGAAGTACCCTTGGAAATTGCGAGCTGTTGTAAAGCCACACGCTGAGTTTGAGCAGGATAGATCCCATCGCAGGTCATTGTCGCATTACCACTGAGAGAGTGTCCCAATAGGATTGAAGAGATCGAAAACAAACTCACTAACTTTAATCTCAAGATATTCCTCATTTCGTGTGATCCTTTTTTGTAGAGGTCATTTGCTCTTATTTACTGTGCAATAAGTATGCGCGGAGCGTGCAAATTGTTTTTTGTTTACACTGGGCTATGTTTTTGAAATGATTTAGCAAAGCTAGAGAAAAAATGGCATGAGCTCGACTTAAATAATATTGAGAATTGCCACTGTCAAAAAAACTAGTCAAAAAACTATTCGAAGGAGCTAAAAATGTCACTTGAGCTATCAAAAACATCAAAAACTATCAGTATGCTGAAGGCGTCGATGATCGTTGTATCTCTAGCTTTTGCCTCTATTTGTTCGGCTGGTCAGCTAGGAGAGCAAGACCTTGGGCATCCCGAGGTGATTTCAAGACAGTTTTCGATCAGTCTGAGTGAGTGTTTGTATTCTTTTAAGGCCCACGGAGAAAATAATTTTGAATGTAAGTTGATCATCCCGCAAGCTGAGTACGGTACCGTATACAATCCAAATACGGTGACAGAGGTGATTGCGCAATCTGGTCGATGTTATATTTATTTTGTAACAACCCAAGATGGCGTGGGTATGGCATTGTCAGCCAGCCGTCAAAGTGTGACTTCGGTTGCTTTGTCAGAGACTGAGGCGAAAGCCTGTTTAGCGACAGTTTTTGCAAAAGAAAAAATTGCTGACAAAATTTTTAATATTAACATTATGGTTTTGCGCAAATAAGAAAAGGAGCTCGTAAGCTCCTTTTCTTATGAATTCTAGAGCAGTCAAATAACGGCTGCTCCTGAACGAAATCAAATTAGCGAAATAAAATATTTCTTATTTTCCCATGATGATCTGAATTGAGCCCAAACCTGGTAACAATGGGTTTTTTGTAGTTTGAATAGTTCTTGTTTCTGTGTGAAAGCAAATCGAAGGTCCACGGCAGCCGTCATCAACAATACGAGTGAATGTGTGAGCTGAACCATCCAAGTATTTAAATACAATAGAGCCAACACCATCCAAAGCCAATCCTGCTGACAATCTATTGTTGCCTCCGCCTTGAGCTACACCGTTAGTGAATGCATTAGCTAGAGCTTGTGCAGCCTGATCTTGTTTCAAAATCGTAGCATTGAGTGCTGAGCGGAGCTGATCACGATCAATAGCAACATTATTAGCTGCCATGTTTGCATCAAGCATTGCTTGGTTTACTCTTTCAGGACGCTGATCCGCTTGCTGTGGGGTCAATTGCATAGCTTGAGCAATGCGATTGCTGTCAACAACTGAAACTGTGATTGTAGAGCCATCAGCTTTGGTAATAGACAACGGAACAATAGCACTGGCTGGAATGCCTTCAACATAAGAGTTGCTAGCTTCTTCATCTGATAAAGACTCAAGAGCTAATGCGTTTGTTGATACCAATGCGGTCAGTGCCAGGGTTGTTAATAAATACTTTTTCATGTGATCTCCTTTAAATAAGTTTTGTAGAAAGGTAACGAAGTTTACATTAGCGAACTTGGTGCCACTGTGAGAATTCGTATAATCGTTTATAGCAAAATTAGATGTCTAATGTTTAGTCGTCAGACAAAGAACGTCACTTGGCATGCCATCGAGCAGGCTGAACAAACGAGTCTGTTTGCATTTATGGTATGATACCATGAGGGAGCTCATTGAAATTTTGATTAGGTTCTCTCAATTTGTTTTGTATTTCTGGTGTGTCGTAAAAGGCTCCAAGCAGTCTGCTGAAATCAACTATGATATTGTCTGGAATTTGGTTGTGAACATTAGTTTGTTTTGATTTATTCATTTCCGAAAGATTGCGAAGGAAATACTTAAAAATATCACTTCGAGTGCTATTTTGCTTAACGATACGCTCGTTGGCATCTGCTGCCATTTGTTTTTGTAGATTAATAAGCGAAGCAGGGGAATGCGTTTCGGTTAGAGCCTTAAGGTAATCTATGAGATAAGAAGGCATGCTTTGTTCAGTCAGTTTTCCAGAATTGAAATCAGTGGAAATCTTGTTAACAGAAGAGATCATTGCCTTTTGTGCTGATGTATTTTCTTTTATTGCTCGGACTAGAACTCGCTCTTCTTCGATCGTGAAGGTGTCCTCTATTGTGGACTGAGTCAGCGACAGGCTATTCGTATCGGTTGAATTGTCAGCAAAAGAATTGAGGTGAATAAATGCAATTGTGATAACAATAAATTTTGTACTCAATTTCATAATTTCCCCGATCGGAATTTAATGCAGTTTGATTGCGAAAGCTGCATTGCAAAGGCTGCATGAGATGTCTTTCATATAGTCTTGGCTGTTTGTATTTTAAAAAACTCGTTCCTGCCCTCACCTTCAGCAGGATTCGTTCCAGGGCGAGAGAGTCGTGTTCTTGATTTTAGGTGTTCATCTTTTTTACAGTGGCTGCAAATTGTCATTTCTGCTTGAGAATCCAACATGTTTTTATCTGTTTCAGGTCCATGGTCTGAGTAGGTTGTTACATTGCGTTTGCTTTGGGTCATTTTGGCCCGCGATATTTCTGATCCAAATCACATGATAGCCATCAGTTGCTTATACCAAGTATAAATGAAAGAATCGTAGGAAAAATATGGACACTTCATTTAGCTACCTAGACCAAGATCAATTCAGAGAATTGTATTGTGAAAAAGAGAACTCACAGCAGATGAAGTTTTTTGTCGAAGGCATTCGTTGCGCCAAGTGTGTGCAAAAAATTGAATCACTTAAAAATTCAAATCAAGAAATCGAATCCGTCGAAGTCGATCTTGCCAATCAAGTAACCTTGGTGCGCATGAAAGATGTCAAAGGATCTTTTGATCGAGTGGCTTGCGAGATTTCTGATTTAGGATTTCGGCCGGTACCGATTCAGCCAGAAGATGATATTAATGTCTTATGGCAAAAAGAAGCTCGAAAAGACATTGTACGTTTAGGAGTAGCGGGAGCCATTGCTGGAAATGTTATGATGTTGGCATTTGCTTCCTATTTTGGCTTAGACGGTTCCCTGCAAACTTATTTCGAGTGGACTCAGTGGGCTTTGTGTCTGCCAGTTGTGACTTATGTAGCATGGCCATTTTACAAAGGTTTTATCGAAGGACTTCGCAGTAAAAGTTTATCTATAGATGGGCCAATGGCTATCGCTTCTTCAATGGGTTTTTTAGTATCTAGTTACAATTTATTTTTTTCCAATCGTGTACACAAAGATATTTATTTTGATTCTATCAGTGGTTTTTTATTTTTAATATTAGCCACAAGATTCATTCAAAAAAAAACACGCTTTCAATATCTTAAATATTTGCGTCCAAGCTCCTTGGCAGAAACTTTCAAAGCCCGTTTGTTCAAAGACGAAGTCAACAAAGATGTCATAAACAAAAACGCTGCCGCGAATTGGTCGTGGGTTCCCTCTTCACAATTGAAAGAGGGTGATTCGATTTTGGTGCAAAACAAAGATTGGTTTCCTGCTGACGGTCATTTGGTAAGCGATCGCGCCTTGGTGGATTTGTCAGTATTGAACGGCGAGAGTGCGGCTCGTTTGGTGCAAAAAGGTTTTTTGATTCGTGCAGGAGCTCGTCTGCTATCGGAAGATGTGCATCTGCAAGTTAAAGCGACTGGGACCAAAACTGTTCTTGGTCAATTGCTTTCGTCGTTAAAAAGAGATTCATTCGAAGAGACTTCGTATTCAAAATTATCTAATAAAGCCTCGCAATATTTACTGTTGATTGTTTTATCCATTGCATTGCTTGTTTTGGCTTGGGGTTTTTATCAATCTGGCATGGACGGTTTTCATGAACAGTTTCGTAAATCTTTTGCATTGATTATTATCGCCTGTCCATGCGCGATGGCTTTTGGAACACCTCTCGCATTTGCTTTTTCATTAAAACATGCGCAGGACAAAGGTATTATTATTAAAAATCCAAAAGTATTTGAAGATCTTGAGAGTATTGATACTGTTTTGTTGGATAAAACTGGAACATTGACTGAGAGAAATTGGAATCTACATCAGTCCTCATTGTCTGAGGCTGAAAGTTTACCGTATAAACAAATTATTTTATCTCTCGAAGCTCAATCCCAGCACCCAATTGCTTTTGCCTTGAGAGATTTGTGGTCTGATATAAAAATCTCAGCTCCAGTTGTTACAGTATGGAAAGAAATTGAATATAGAGACAGTCAGCAAATACTGAGCAAAGGTGTAGAAGGAATTATTGGTACAACTAAATGGAGATTCACTTCATTTACAGAGACCAATTCAGATTCTGGTCAGCAGAAATGGTTTGCTTTATGGAAAACACAGAGTGGTAATGCCGAGTCTGATTTGCAAATTGTGTGGAAATTTAAACTGGAAGCTGCGTTGCAGGTCGGAGCAAAAGCAACGATAGAAAAAATGAAAAAAGCAGGTTTTCGTATTTATTTATTATCCGGTGATACTAAAAGCGAGGCGCAACGAATGGCTACGCTTTTGGAAATATCTCCAGATCACGTTTATGCTGAACTTTCTCCAGAAGATAAAAAACAAATTGTTTTGCAGCATCCAAATTCAATCATGATCGGTGATGGTTATAATGATTCTTTAGCTTTACAGCATGCGAAGGTCGGCATTGCAGTTAAAGGCGGAGTTGATCTGGCTTTGAAATCTGCCGATGTTTTTTTTCTTGAAGAAGGTTTGTCTTCTTTGCACAGTCTTTTGCGAATCAGTGCAAAGGCGCGCAGACAAATTCATGCCAATCTCCATTTGTGGCAGCTTTGTTTATGCCGGTCAGTTCGATTTTTATTTTGGCTTCAACATGGATGGGAACTAAAGAATGAATATTCTTATCTTGATGATGCCAATAACTTTTATAATTGCAGGTGGTTTTGTCGCGGCCTTTGTTTGGTCGACATCTTCTGGTCAGTATGACGACACAATCACACCTGCGCATAGAATTTTATTTGATGACAACGAAAATGAGGAGAAAAAAAATGACGACGAACCATCAACAATATGAAGAATTTCGCTATGACGATGAAATCGTACGCAAGTTCCTCATCGCCTCTATGCTATGGGGTGGTGTGGCTTTTCTTGTGGGTATATTTGTTGCACTTTTACTTGCTTACTGGCCGGCAAGTTTTGGTTTACCATGGTTAAGCTTTGGTAGAATTCGGCCTTTACATACCAATGCGGCAATTTTTGCTTTTGCTGGTAATGCGATTTTTGCGGGTATTTATCACTCGACTCAGAGACTGTTAAAGACTCGATTGTTTTCTGATACTTTAAGCAATATCCATTTTTGGGGTTGGCAGCTGATCATCGTATCTGCAGCTTTGACTCTGCCGTTTGGTTACAGTCAGGCAAAAGAATATGCGGAGCTTGAGTGGCCAATTGATATCGCGATCACTTTGGTTTGGGTTGTTTTTGCGATCAATTTCTTTGGAACATTGATTCGCAGACGCGAAAGACACATCTATGTTGCGATTTGGTTTTACATCGCAACAATTGTGACTGTTGCCGTTTTGCACATAGTAAATTCAATCGAAATTCCAGTAAGCCTTTTGAAAAGTTATCCAGTTTATGCGGGTATTCAAGATGCGATGGGTCAGTGGTGGTCCGGTCACAATGCGGTGGCGTTCTTTTTGACGACTCCTTTTTTGGGATTGATGTATTACTATTTACCTAAAGCAGCTAATCGCCCAGTGTATTCATATCGCCTTTCGATTATTCACTTTTGGGCATTGGTGTTTATCTATATTTGGGCAGGTCCTCACCACTTGTTATATACAAGTTTGCCAGAGTGGGCTCAAACACTTGGTATGGTATTCAGTGTGATGTTATGGGCGCCAAGCTGGGGTGGAATGATCAATGGTCTACTTACTCTGCGTGGAGCATGGCATTTACTGCGTACGGATCCGATCATTAAATTCATGGTCGCGGCAATTACTTTTTACGGTATGTCAACTTTTGTAGGACCCTTGCTTTCAATCAAATCAGTGAGCAGCCTTGCGCACTATACAGACTGGATCGTAGGCCACGTTCATGCAGGAG
>CAZMVK010000085.1:3312-15355 GCA_964569545.1 uncultured Bdellovibrio sp. | reverse complement strand
CATCGTGCCGATCAAATAATTAAATTTTTGAACGCGCTCTTTCTGCACCTTCTCAACAGTTTGCTGAGCTAATGCTCGCAAGATCTCAAGCTCTTTATCCATACCAACCAATGGAATCATAATTTCAGGAATTAAAACCTCGCCAGTTTTAATCACATCACAAGCAGCTTCAGCAATCGCACGAACCTGCATTTCATAGATCTCTGGGAAAGTAATCGCCAAACGACAGCCACGATGACCTAACATCGGATTGAACTCATGCAATGAACGAATTTTATTTCGCAAACGATCCACGTCCTGATTGATTCGATGAGACAGCTCAACAATTTCAGAATCTGTTTGCGGAACGAACTCGTGCAATGGCGGATCTAATAAACGAATGGTTACAGGATAACCTTTCATGATTTTAAACAAAGCTGTAAAGTCAGCTCTTTGCATAGGCAACAATTTCGTCAATGCCTTTTGTCTTTCTTCTTTGTTGTCAGCCACAATCATTTCACGAACTGCATCAATACGATCAGCTCCGAAAAACATATGCTCTGTACGACATAAACCAATACCCTCGGCACCGAAATTTTTTGCAGTCTCTGCATCTTTCGGAGTGTCGGCGTTGGTACGAATTTTAAGTCTACGAACATTATCAGCCATTTTCATAATCTTATCAAAAGTCTCATCTAAAACAGGCTCAATACTTTTAACTTCGCCAAGAAAAACCTCACCCGTGCTGCCGTCCAAAGTGATCACATCACCTTTTTTAAGAACGTAACCCTTGGCCTTCATCTGTTCGGTGCGATAGTCAACATCGACCTCACCACAGCCAGCGACACAACATTTACCCATTCCACGCGCCACAACAGCAGCGTGCGATGTCATCCCACCTCGGGTGGTTAAAATACCTTGGGCAGCAACCATGCCGGCAATGTCTTCAGGTGAAGTTTCCACACGGACCAGAATAACTTTTTTGCCTTTTTCTTTCCACTCAACAGCTTCTTCAGCGGTGAATACGATTTGTCCGTAAACACCACCGGGGCTTGCCGGCAGACCTTTGGCTAAAACATTTTTTTCTGCCTCAGGATCCAACGTTGGATGCAATAATTGATCAAGACTTGCAGGATCAATACGCATCAAAGCTTCTTCTTCAGAAATTAATTTTTCATCAATCATGTCCGACGCAATTTTCAATGCAGCCTTGGCTGTACGTTTGCCATTTCTGGTTTGCAACATCCACAATTTATTGTTCTCAATTGTGAACTCGATATCTTGCATATCACGATAATGTTTTTCTAATTTTTTGTAAATTTCTACAAGCTCGGAATAAGCTGTTGGCATCAGTTCTTCTAAAGATTTCAAACCCGATTTAGCAGCTGATTCTTTTGTCAACGGCTGTGGAGTGCGAATACCTGCGACCACATCTTCGCCCTGAGCATTGATTAAAAATTCCCCGTAAAACTTTTTTTCACCCGTAGATGGATCACGAGTAAATGCCACACCAGTCGCTGAGCTCTCACCCATATTTCCAAACACCATCGATTGCACATTGACTGCCGTCCCCCAAGACGCTGGGATGCTATGCAACTCACGATAGGTGATCGCACGCGGAGTATTCCACGAATGAAATACGGCAGAAATCGCACCCCAAAGTTGTTCCCACGGATCGGTTGGAAAAGATTTACCAGTGCTTTGACGAACAAGATCTTTAAATTTTTTCACCAAATGTTTTAAATCATCCACAGTCATATCAGTGTCTAATTTATATTTTTTCTCATCTTTTAAATCTTCCATCGTCACATCAAGCATCGATTAATTCATTCCCAACACAACATCTGAATACATTTGAATAAAACGACGGTAAGAATCCCAAGCAAAACGAGGATTTTGTGAAGAGTTCGCCAACCCCTCAACCGTCTGGTCATTGAGGCCCAAATTTAAAATCGTATCCATCATGCCTGGCATCGAAGCCCGAGCTCCAGAACGCACAGAAAACAACAACGGATTTTTTTCATCACCAAATTTTTTTCCGATTTTTTCTTCAACACGTTTCAGCGCTAACTCAACAGATGGTCTTACCCAATCCGGCAACTTTCCACCGGCATTGTAATAATGCGTGCACACCTCAGTTGAAATCGTGAAACCTGGGGGCACAGCCAAACCAAGAGCCGTCATCTCTGCCAGATTTGCACCCTTACCACCAAGAGTGTTTTTCATTCCAGCATTGCCATCGGCCTCACCTGCTGCGAAAAAATAAACAAATTTATCTGGTACTTTTGCATTCTCGGCGCCTAAAGTTTGCTGCATGTTTTTATTCTCCATAATAAAATATTAATATTTAAAAATTCTTCATTCCAGCTGCGATATAGCCACTCAATTGGCTCAATGCAACCCGGTCTTGTTTCATGGTATCACGATGACGAACTGTCACCGCCTGATCATTCGCTGTTTCAAAATCGACAGTGATACAAAACGGAGTACCGATCTCATCTTGACGACGATAACGTTTACCAATCGATCCGCTCTCGTCATACAAAACATCAAAATCTTCAGCCAACTGATCTCGCAATTTTTCTGCAACCGAAGACAACTCAACTTTTTTAGACAATGGCAAAATACAAGCTTTGATGGGCGCGATTTCTGGATGCAATCCCAACACGACTCGCACGTCTTCAGATGTTTTTCCATTTTCATCGGTGTCAACAGTGACTTCTTCACGATAAGCATCACACAGGAAAGCCAAAAACATTCGATCACAACCAACGGCTGTCTCGATCACGAACGGAACAAATTTTTCTTTTGCTGCTTCATCAAAATATTCCAAATTTTTTCCAGAAAATTTCGTATGTTGGGTCAAATCAAAATTCGATCGATTGTGAATACCTTCAAGCTCACTCCAACCCATTGGGAAAAGATATTGAATATCAAAAGCCGCTTTTGCATAGTGCGCAAGCTCTGTCGGTCCATGAGGATGAAAACGCAGATTTTCCATATTGAAACCAAATTTTTTGTAAAAACCTTGGCGGATTTCTTTCCAAGTTTCAAACCATTGTTCATCAGTTCCGGGTTTAACAAAATATTGCATTTCCATTTGTTCAAACTCACGTGTGCGGAAAATAAAATTTCCTGGAGTGATTTCATTACGAAATGATTTGCCAATAGCTGCAATACCAAAAGGAATTTTGTAGCGAGTAGAAGCCTGGCAATTCAAAAAATTCACAAAATGCCCCTGAGCTGTTTCCGGTCGCAAGTAAACAACGTTGCCTTGCTCTTCCACAGGACCCATATGAGTTTTAAACATCAAATTGAATTGACGAGGTTCTGATAAATTCTTGGAACCACACTGAGGACATTTTTTATCATTGATGTAAGAATCTGTATTGTCTGAACGAAATCGTGTTTTACAATCTTTGCAATCCACCAATGGATCCGAGAAACCATCCACATGACCAGAGGCTTTCCAAACAGTTGGGTGCATAAGGATCGAGGCATCCAAACCACAAATATCCCCACGTCTAGTCATTGCTTGCCACCAGGCACGTTTCACATTCAGCTTCATCAAAGAACCCAAGGGACCATAATCCCAACAGCTACCTAGACCACCATAGATTTCAGAGCTCTGAAATACAAAACCCCGACGTTTGCTTAAAGAAACCAAGGTGGCCAGATCAGAGAGCTTACGAACAGACATTTTTTTAACATCAGACATGTGAGCAAGTCCTTTTGAAAAAGTTGAAAGTTAAAATGAGAATTCCAAATCCTGCGAGAAAGTATTCTGGTCCAGAAAACAGTCCAGCAAGACAGTTAAAAATTCTACCAGATTCCCTCTATAAAGGGGTAACTTTCGCAGTCTGTATAGTCAAAAAAAATCGTCTTGGCTTCGTCCTTGATTAGGTGTGCTGAATATCGCTACAATGATGAGATAAGTTGCACTGGTTAATTGTAGTCAGGACTTAACAAAGAATTTAGCGAAACAGTCCAAGCTAAATCAAACGAAGGAGCTAGAATGTTCACTCGATTTTTTAATAACACAAAAATCAACAGCCACAGGCTCAAATCACTTTCGTTTGCATTAACAATCACGATCTTCGGCTCACTCTACGCCCTGTCTCAACCAACTCACGCAAGCGAATCCATCATTGCTGAAAAATCAGGCGCAGCCGACAACCTCAAAAGCGAAGAAAAAGCTGTTCGCGAAAACATGGTAGTGATTTCAAGACAACTGGGCGTCACCTGCCTAACTTGTCACAACACCGATAATTTTAAATCCGATAAAAAACATGAGTTCCAAGTCGCACGCGAACATATGAAACTCACACAAATGTTAATCGACAACGGCATGGACGGAAAAAAATCCTACAAAGCCGATTGCTATCTGTGTCATCGCGGAGTTTTAAAACCAGTGATTCAGGAGCCTAAACCTGCGAAGTGAGAAGCTGCTGATTAGAAAATTGAAGCTTGTTAAAAAAAACCTTAGACATCCTCACCGGCCCCGCATTTTGCACAGTGTGCGCTGAAAATAAAAATGCGCACCGTAATGGTGCGCATGACTGGATATTATTAAATGGTTAGCTAGTTTATTTTTTTAAATCGGTTTTATTGAGCCGTCGATGTGCTTCAAAAACTGTGATGATTTCGATTGATGCCTTTTTGATTCGATAAACCAGTCGGTAGTTGTCGATCAAAAGTTCTCTTAAATCTTCTTGTTTAAATTCGGGAACAATTCGTCCTCGAGTTGATAGGCTTACAAGACTTTCGCCTGAATTAAAAAGTTCGAGAATCCAAGATTCAGCTCGGTCAGGTGAATCTTCAGAAATATATTCTTTAATAGCCAATAAATCTTCAATGGCATTTTCTGTCCAAAGGACTTTAAAATCCTTGCTCATTTTATTTTTTTAAACCCAAACGAGATTTAGCCTGAGCTGATGTTAAAACTTTTCCGTCGTCTGCGTCTTTGATTCCACGATTGACAGCGGCCATGAATCGAACCGATTCTTGTTCTTGAATTCGGTCAAACTCCGCGGGTGATAAAAGCACTCCCGCTGGCTTTCCATTTTGTGTGATTAAGACAGGTTGTGATGAATCGCCAATTTGTTTTAAAATTGTCGCCGCTGAATTTTTAAATTCAGCAAGGGTAATTATATCTTTTGAAATTTTAAGAGCTTTCATAAGTCCTCCGTATAAAGTCCATTATAGGTCTTTTAAAGGACTTTTTAAAGATATTTTAATTAAATTCTAAAACGGCCTTGTTTGAATTTAAAAGCCATAGGGTCGATTAGAGCCTGCAAGAGTCTGGCTACACTCTATTGATCACGGCGAAGGATCATCCTGTTTGGTATTCTTACAGGCATCAGCAATCGGAATGCAAAGGACTCGAGCTTATTGTTAAGCTTTGGCTCGACCTGCTGGATAACAACCTTGGGAACCGTTATGTACCAAGGAAGTCTAAACAGCTTGTCCTCTGTACCAGTAGAGGTAACATCACCGCGGTAACTGACTTACCGTACTCAATCAATAGTCTTCGAATTCTCCATCAAAAAAAATGTTAGTCATCGAACTGGGTTGATATGAACTCAGAGTTTAGATGTCCACAGACCTGCATCATTTTGAGTTTAAATACCGTATGTTTCTATAACTTGTCTTCTTTTGATCGACTTGTTGACGTTATTAATGCCAACTGAAACAGCTCATGCATCAACCGATTTAAAAATGCGAATCAGTAGTCCCAATTTTATTCTTGGCCCAAGAAATAACAAACTGTCCCAACTGGACGCTGGCCTCAGCATCTTTTATTTCGATGAGTTCATCGCCTTCAGTGTATCTTTTGATTGTTGCAAACAATGTCAATTCACCAATGCCATCAGGAAATTGTTTTTGATCGTTTTCATGCAAGTGTGAAATCAGAATATCGATGTCATGAGTGAGTGGAATAGATTTTTCCTCAGAAATTAGAACAGCCTTTAATGATTTTTCGACTGCTTGCTGTACTTGATAAATAATCAATTCAGGACGACATTTTGGGGCATTCAATAAAAATTCAGAGGCATATAGATCATTCTCGGCGATGCGGAGTAATTTATGACAAGACTCTTTTTTGAATTTTTGATATTTTAGTCTGTTAACATGAAAAGTCCATTTTGGATAAACTTCGATCATTATTGTGGAAATAGATTGCTGGAGCAGAGAGTCCGGCTGATTGAATTGATCTTCGGTTTGGAAAAGTAAATCCGTTTCAATATTCAAGCGAGTTTTTGTAGCAAAAAATTTTTTCCTAATTGTTCTTATATCGGCAGAGTTAGGAAATAAAAATAAAATATCTAAATCTGAATCTTGTTTAGAAGTACCCTCTGCAACTGAACCAAAAACATAGGCTTTAAAATCTGGAGTAACCTGTTTCAAATCTTGCACAAGCGTTTCAATGTACGAATAATATTGACTGCTGTCAGTTGGATGATTGGTGCGAAAAATATTTTCTGAAAAACTCATAAGATTTTCTACCTATTGTTCCAATATACATACCCAATCTGGCGGCAGGAACCAAGATTAATATTTTGCAAAAGTCATCGTCGATGGACAACTCTTTAACGGAGGGACACGACCTTGGCTTTTTGACGCAGTTTTTGAATCTGAAGCATTGAAGGTTGAGCTTTTAACGAAAATCTTGCTGGAATCAAAGCTTGAGTAAGGTTTAAGGAAGCATCTGCAACTGGTCTTCTGTTCGTAGCGGCAACCTCTCTTCGGTAACAAAAAATTCAATTTAAAATCACATGACGAAACTAAGAGCGATGCTTGGTGAACGACGGGCCGAACTGAGAAATGAACTCTACTTTATCAACGCAATGCTTAAGCAAAATGACGCCCGATCTTGGACATCAAATTGACCTGTACCCCGAAAACTATACCAAAATGACGAAGCACTATGTCATCTCAGAGCTTCGTCACTTTCTGAGGTTTAGTTTGGTAGAAAAATAAAAATTAAAAAATAAAAAATCCAATTTGTATTAAGATATGAAAATTATTTTGGCGTTGTCAGAACAAAATTCTCAAATGGCTTGGCAACAAAATAGTCAAAGTAAATTTATTTGAGCCATGAAGAAAAATTCAGAATCGACAAGTTGCCGAAGGTAAATCAATTTTTCAATTTGCAGTAATGGATGCTTGTTTTAAATGAAATCTAAGTTATCAAAAAACAAGACTGTGCTTAAAAGATTCTATTAAATAAATATCAAAACCAAAATGGCTGTAAATATTTGAGAGTGGGTAAATTTTAAAATAAGAATTATAACAATAATAATTCCGGAAACCCTCTATCCATCACGCGCAGCGAGAATTGTTTGATAACTAAATATTATTTTAAAATAAATCTTGCCAAGTTTTTTGACCTTCACAAACGAGCCTGGCTGAATAAAAATAAATATTTCGCGGAGCTTGGTTTGGATTAAAAATAATTTCCACAGAGACCTCTGTGCTGCTTTAAACACTACTTTTGACAACTCTTTCTATACGCAATCAACGCAATGAAACCCTCAAATATTTGATTTTAAAAACCGTGATATCTTCGAGGCAGAAAAAATGCCGACCTTGATTGCTGGGATTGAACAAAACACAGAGGTGATCCATGGATTTTAAAAATGTTTCCAATACCGAGCTTATTCTTCGAACTGAAAAATTAGTACGCACGGAACGCAAAATAGGACATTTGGTGCTCTTGCATATTTCTGAAATGGAATCTCGAAAGATTTTTGCTGAACTTGGTTTTGACAGTCTATTTTCATATTTGACTCGCGGGCTTGGATATTCTGAATCCGGTGCTTACCGTCGATTGAACTCAGCTAGGCTGTTAAAACAAATTCCCGAAATCGCGGTCAAATTGGAAAATGGCTCTTTGAATATGTCACAGCTAACGTCTGTGCAGAAATGTTTAAAAATAGAACTGAAAAAAAGTTTTATTGCTTCTTCTGGTTTACCAAGCAAATCAATCTCAGAATTTGGTGCAGGTTCACATTCATCGGATTCAGACAGATCTTTTGTTAGTAAAGATTCTACGACCTCAGACTCTACATCTTCTGCTGCCCCCATTGATTGCTCGCTTGCAGATTCTTCAAAATTATTTTCGTCATCTGCTGCTTTTGAATATTCAGACTCTTTTCAGTCACAAGCAAACCAACGTTCTGCGGCCTTGGCGAAAACCAAAGCTATTTTAGCCAAAATAGAAAATAAAAATAATTTTGAAACAGAACAAATTTTGAATTCTGAATTTCAACTGCCCACGCAATCACGAGAAAATATTAAACCACAACGAGATCAATCTATTCGCATTGAGATGACGTTAACTGCCGAGCAATTTGCCGAGCTTGAGATGGCGCGGAATTTATTATCGCACACCTGTCCAGGTGGAACTTGGGCAGATATCTTATCAATTTTAGCTCGCAAGTTTAATCAAAGCCGAAAAGCTAAATCAAATCTAGAAAATACCTCGAGCTCAGCCAAACAAAAACCTTTAAACGCGACATCTGATAAGAAAACAATTCCCAGAAGCGTAGTGCAAAATAACAAGATACAAAATTCAAATCCCGATTCAAATTTATCGACGCAACGTTTAAGCGAAATGGCGCCGGATCTTGAGTGCAGTCGAGATCAAGGCCGCAATAGCAATAGCAAAAAACTCAGACAAACTATCTCTGTCAAAAATAAAAAAACAGTTTTTGCTCTGGCAAATTATCAATGTGAATACAAAAACAAAACAACCGGCCTTCGTTGCCAGTCAAAATCATTTTTAGAAATTGATCATCGCCGGCCCATTACTCTGGGTGGCACGAATGATATAAATAATTTAAGATTATTGTGCAGAACACACAATCAATTGGCTGCAAGAAACAGTGGGATTGACTGGAAATGAATTTCCCACTGACAGCCAAACAAGTAATGAAAACTTCAGATGCCTTATGGCGCGAGTGACCCAATATGCGTCATACCTGTCTAATATTTTTACAGTGTTAAGTTGTAGTCGTTGAATTTAGGGTATTTAGCCTTCTCCCCAATCAAACAGAACAATTTATATTTAGCATGTATTTTGCAATTCTGAATATGAAATTACTTATTATCCGAACGCAGAATTCAGTATGGATTCATACAGCATATTTAAAGGTAAAATAGACATGAAAAAAATAATTTTAGCCTTAACAGTTTTAACCTCTATTCATTGCTTTGCATCTACCCTAAATATCTATTTCCCGAGATTTGACATTAACGTAGACCCTCAGACTATGATTGATGCTCGATCAATGCAGGTGAACCTACAAATTCATCGTGGATTGTTTCGGTATTTACCCAATGGGCAGGTCAAATCTGACTTGGTTTCAAAATGGGAATTTTCTCCAGATAAAAAAATATTTAAAGTAAAACTGAAAAATGCAATTTTTTCGGATGGAACACCTATTAAGGCGAAACATGTTGTGAATTCTTTTGTTCGAATGTTTGTTATTGAATCGAGTATGTCTGCAGATCTAAATGGAATCTTAGGCAGTCAAAAAATGAAAACGGCAAAAGATTTGAAAACCTTTGGGGTGCAAGCTATCGGAGATCTTGATGTGGAATTCCGACTCGAAAAAGCAAACGCAATATTCCTACAGCAACTTGCCACTGCTGATTGTGCGATTTTACCAATAAATGATGTTAACACAGAAATTTTCGGAACTAAACCTTGGGTTCCAAAAGAAGGCGCTGGTCCTTATAAAATAATAAAAAAATCCGAAGATGAGCTTATTCTAAAAAAATGGCGCAAAGACGAATTTGAAACTACCAATCCCCCAGACCAAATTCATATTTTTTTGACAAAGGAAACGAGTGCGCAGATTTTGGTGGATACCATTAAAACTGACAGTCTTGATCAGGCTGTTGTTTCTAAAAGTGAAAAAATGAAACTAGTGACAAATGGCTGGACTGAATTTGTGACCGACCTAACTCGCGAGCATTTTTTAATTTTAAATCCTGAAAAAATATCAGATGAATTACGTAAGCAATTGACGATTTCACTGGATCAAAAAGCAGTTTCAAAGGCCATGGGTCCTGAATTCTCACCCGCCTTCGGCCTGATTCCAAATGTTCTTGGTGGCGCTTTGTCTAAATCGCCATTTACAAATAAAGGCAATCGACCAAATACTGATGGAAAATCGATTGAAGTACTTCTCCCAGATACATGGGAACATGGGGAGCTGTTAAAAAAAGTTCTAACAAAAGAATGGGAGCCTCTTCATTTAAATTTAAAATTCAAAACAGTCGAAGTCAAAGAATGGAACAAAGCCAAAGTAGATAAAAGCTATGATATCCTTATTAATTCTAGAGGCATCGACTATCCAGATGGCATTTCAATACTGAATTATTTTCGCTCCGGAGTTAGTGGAAATTATTATTTTGTTTCTGATAAATCAATTGATAGAATGCTGAACCTTTCTTCACAAGAATTTGATCAAGAAAAAAGATTGCAATACTATCAAAAAATACAAGAGGCAATTCTAGCTAAACATGTTGTCGTTCCAATGTTTTTCGGCAGTCAAACTTCTGGCCTCTGGGGCCCTCGTGTTAAATCAGTTCCGGCGCATCCGTTGGGATATCACTTTCTACCATTTGAAATGATTGAGATGAGATAATGTCACAAGTATCCATCCGCGAAAAAATTTTAGAACCGATTGAATCTCTTTTTAAAAAAACTTTGATTGTTATTTTTGCGCTCACGATTTTAAGCTCTGGATATCAAATTATCTCTAGCCGACAACAGACCCAATCATTTTTAGCGACTTTTGCCAATAAGATTTCACAATCTGCAGACCTAGATGGTAGCCTGATCTATTTGCAAAAAGAGATTGATCAACTCATGTCTTCGATCGAAGCCTCTGGCCTCACCGGTGGACATATTTTAGTAACCATCAATGGCAGAAATGCTGCCGAAGCTGGCAATAGAACTTTTGGATATTCAACAATGACCATGACAACAACTTCAGTCTTGCAATCTGGAAATGTTGTTGGCGTTCAAATTGACGTTGATATTGCTCAAATTTTGAAAAGAGAATTTCTGTGGGGACTGATCAGCTTTAGCATTCTTTTAGTACTATTGTTGGGTGTCAAATCTCGTGTAGCTAGATCTCTGACAATGATCACGCAACCAATCGAGGTTTTGGCTTCAAACATCTCAAAGATGGACACGTCTGCATCGCCAAATGCATTCGAAGGATATAAAGATTCTAATATTTTAGAGATCAGCAAACTATCCAATAGTTTTCAAGGCTTTCTAGTTCGGATTAAAACTGGAGAAGAGCAAATCGCACAACTTCAAAAAAATGAAATCTTTAGTAACATTTCAAAACAAGTCGCTCATGATATTAGATCCCCCCTTTCGGCATTGAGTATGGCTATGCATGGTCTTTCGGAAATACCTGAAGCGCGGCGATTACTCATTCGCAATGCTGTTCAGCGGATCAATGATATTGCCAACGATTTATTGAACAAAGGAAAGCAGGCTCAGCTTCAGAAAACCGAAGGATTCACTGCAGCCTTAGATTCATCAACTGTTCATTTAAAAGCTCCGCAATCATCATCTTTTCTCTTGCCAGCAATTGTCGATAGCATCATTTCCGAAAAACGCATTCAGTTTCGAGACAAAATCAATATTTCGATCGAAGCCGACTTGAAAGAATCCTTCGGAATTTTTATCAATGCAAATGCAACCGAATTTGGACGTTTAATTTCAAATCTTGTGAATAATTCTATCGAAGCTTTTGCCAACGGAAAGGGTGAAATTGTCGTAGCTGTAAGAGCATACAACGGCCAGGCTTTACTGACGATCAGCGACAATGGCAAAGGCATTCCAGAACATATTTTAGCAAAGCTTGGCCAACCTGGTGTCAGTCATGGCAAAAATGGAACTGAATCTGGCAGCGGATTAGGAGTCTATCATGCAAAAAAAACAGTCGAAGCATGGGGTGGAAAATTCGAAATCAGATCCAGCGAAGGCACAGGCACTACCATTAAAATTAATTTACCAAGAAATTACTACATA
>CAZMVK010000085.1:0-3302 GCA_964569545.1 uncultured Bdellovibrio sp. | reverse complement strand
GACACCAACTTGGTTCGCAGAAATCATCCAGATAGCGTCAGGTTCCACAGTGGTCGCTGTGGATGATGATTTGAGCATCCATCAAATCTGGAAAGGGAGACTCGATTCAATTAACGCTAATGCGACAGGAATCACATTACGAAGTTTTACATCAGCTGCGGATTTTAAAAGCTTTCAGTTGTCAGACAATATGATTTTTTTGATGGATTATGAACTGTTGAACCAAAAAGAAAATGGTCTTGATTTGATCAAAGATCGAAACGTTTCCTCTAAGTCTATTTTAGTAACCAGTCGTCACGAAGAACCCCACATTCGTGATGCCTGTGAAAAACTCCATATCAAACTTCTACCAAAGCAATTAGCTGGCTTTGTTCCGATGCAAATTGTGACTCAACAGCCAAAATTAGATTACATCCTGATCGACGATGATGATCTGACTCAAATGTCGTGGAAAATGAACGCAGAAAACTTAGGTCATCAAATGAAAGGATACCTGAATATAGAAGATTTCAAAAAAGATCTTACGAATTTGGACAAAGCGATAAGAATCTATATCGATTCTGATCTGGGCAATAACGAGCTTGGTCATCCCATAAAAGGTGAAAATTTAGCACAAGATCTTCATGTTACTGGTTTCCACAACATTTATCTTGCGACAGGATACGAAGCGAATAATTTTTCGAACCTAGCATTTTTAAAAGGCATCGTTGGCAAGGACCCGCCAACAAACGTTTAATCCCCTACCCAGCACCCTGACGAATTGCGAATAAAGCGGCTTTGAGGAACTCTTTCTGTGAGACCCCACCCTGAACAGCTCCGCCTCGCCCTAAAATATCGGTTGGGCTTGGGATCATTGGATCTGTGTTTTGCATCAACTCTTCATAAGCTTTTTGTGCTGTTTGGTAAGAGCTTCCTGCTGGAATGCCTAACACCTCATAGGCATCAAAACTGTGCCCATTGTACATGAACATCACATTGAGGTTTTTCATTTTGGCCTCGAACGGATCTGTGGGACGAGACGCCACAAATACCTGTCCTGGCAGTCGGTTTGCGTTGTCTGCCGAATTGCCAGTTGCTTTGTTGCCGCTTCTTAGATTTAATTTGCTCGGAGATAAAATGTGACTTCGACGCCCCCATGTAAACAGGAGTACAACGAAGAGCACAAAGGTGAGACCAATCCATAAAAAAACTTGGCTAGACATATTGTTTCCATTATCAAACACATGCCACGGAGGATTCAAGTGACAAATGTATTCGATCAACAAAAAGCCATCCCAAATGTGAAACATATTATTGCCGTATCATCAGGCAAAGGCGGCGTCGGTAAATCCACAGTCGCCACCAACCTCGCATTAGCCTTATCGAAAATTGGCCCCTATAAAGTAGGTCTGCTTGATGCCGACATTTATGGCCCCAGCATTCCTCGAATGTTAGGCAGCTTGAATCAAAAACCAGAAATCACGGCGCAACAAAAACTGCAACCGATCACTCGTTATGGACTGAATTTGATGAGCATTGGCTTTCTCGTTGACGAGGCCTCAGCCGTTGTTTGGCGTGGACCGATGTTGTTCAAAGCTTTGGATCAGTTTTTACGTGATGTCGACTGGGGCACCTTGGATTATTTGATCGTCGATCTTCCTCCAGGCACTGGTGATATTCAATTGTCCTTGGCGCAAAAACTTCCTCTGGCAGGTGCTGTGATTGTCAGTACTCCACAAAACGTGGCCTTGATCGATGCGAAAAAAGCTGTCGACATGTGGACACGCGTCGCTGTTCCAATCTTAGGAATGGTTGAGAACATGTCTTACATGATGGTTAACAATGAAAAAGTTCAATTGTTTCCAAAAGGCGAAATGGATCAATATCTAGATGCCAAAAAAATTGTGAAACTGGCAGCAATTCCATTCAACCCAAGCGTGAGTTTGGCATCTGAAGCCGGCATCCCAATTGTTGAAAGCCATCCTCAGTCCATCGAAGCCCAAGCCTTTTTGAAAGTAGCAAAAGACATAAACGAGAAACTGACACTGAACACAACATCACATTCAGCGCCGCAACCATAATTTCCGAATGAGTTTACGCAGTCAAAAACTGAGCCTGATAGATGCCTTCCTGTACTCACTGATGGTGGGTGCAGGCGAGACCTATTTGCCAGCTTACTGCTTGTCCATCGGCATGGGCGAGGTCTTTGCGGGCCTGCTCACCTCTCTCCCCATTGTGAGCGGAGCTTTTTTGCAACTGTTAACTCCAAGATTGCTTGCCCAACTTGGATCAGCCAAACATTGGGTGGTTTTATCGGTTGCGGTACAAGCTTTTACTTTTGTGCCATTGATTTATTTCTCCAGCACTCACACTGCTAATTTTGCTTTGATGTTTTTAATTCTCACGGTGTATTGGGCCAGTGGATTTTCTGCCGGCCCTGCCTGGAATTACTGGATGGGTCGATTAGTCAGCGCTGAACAAGGCCAACAGTTTTTTGCCAAACGCGCCAGAGTCAGTCAGTATGGTATTTTATTAGGGCTGACCTTGGGTGGAATCAGTTTGCACAATCGTGTGGATCTGTTGCCATTTTCTTCTGTGTTTACCACTTTGTTTATCATCGCATTTATCGCTAGGCTGTTGTCGTCTTACATTTTATCAAAACATTCTGCCTCTCATGAAAAAGAAACTGCTACGAAAAAAACTTGGACCTTAAAACAGTCTTACGAAATATTTTTTGCCAACAAAGAAAAGAAAAGATTTTTTCTATACTTGTTTCCATTTCAAGCCGCAGTCTTTATTACCGGCCCATTTGTCACTCCGTATATGTTAGCACAAGTGCACATGGGCTATAGCGAGTACATGATCGCCGTGGCCATGTTGTTTATTGGCAAGATTTTAGTTTTAAGTTTGGTTGAGCATTTAGGTTTTAAAGCCAACGCCACAACTGCAAAAAAATTAAATATGAATTTATTCTGGTTGGGATTGTTGCTGATCGCACCAATGCCGATGACCTGGGCGATCTCTTCGAATCAAATCTACATTATGTTTTTACAATTAATTAGCGGCGCGTTCTGGGCCCTGGTAGAGGTCGGCTTGTCGCTGATTTTCTTTCAAGACATCAGCGAAGACGAAAAAGTTCCGGTGTTAACAATTTATAATTTTCTCAATGCCTTGGCGATTATTATCGGCACCACAATCGGCGGACAAATCCTGCTGACCTTTGGTGAGCACATGTCGGCCTATAAGGGCATGTTCGTGTTTGGTGGAATCCTGCGCACCCTGACAGCTTTTTGGCTGTTTATTCGAGTGCGCAGAGCTTGATT
>CAZMVK010000084.1:9687-15543 GCA_964569545.1 uncultured Bdellovibrio sp. | reverse complement strand
CGCTGGAAAGTGCCAGGCCCTGTTTCTTGCTGGTAAGCGACAAGAAACAGGGCCTGGCACTTTTTAAGTCTGGTTAGCGACAAGAAACAGGGCCTGGCACTTTTTAAGTCTCGGATTGAGATGTATCATTACGAGACGAAAAAATCAGATATTCATAATTTAAAACTCTCGCCGCAATAATTAAGATAAACTATTAGAAGGGGTAGGGGGTAATCTATGTCGCAAGTTAAAAGCTTAACGGCTATAGCATTTTTATTTGTAATCATTTGTTTTCAAAATTGTGCGAAAATTAGCTTCTCCCCGAACAATTCTAATCAAGATTTCTTTTCAGGACATGAATATGAACCCGAGGTTATTCTCTCTGATGAAACTACTAATCAAGAGGATAGCACTCCGCCTCAGGAGCCAGCTCCGGTTAAGGTGCTCGCTAAAGCCTGGACTGACTGCGATGGGGACTTTACCAGAATTGGTCAACTTGAGCCAGCACCTGGATTAAGCTGCACAGATGTTTGTGCAAGCGTGGGCAAAGCTTGTCTTTATCGAGCAGCACAGGGTGATTACAATGCCTGCTTTCCTGAAAACCCGCCCCAGACAGGACTTTGCAGTACACTCTCATATTCAAATTCAAGCTGGCAGTGTGTGTGCCAATAAAGGTGCATGCACTTTTATTACTTTAATGCTTCACGGAGCTTTGAAGACGCCCAATCCATTACCCATACTATGACGGCAATGATGATGACCAATGTGCCGACTTCATTCCAGCGAGCTTGTCCCTGGTACTGCATTAATAAATTTCCTAGGCCGCCACCACCGACAAGGCCGATTACAGTTGCCATGCGAACGTTGATATCCCAACGGAAAATTGTGTAAGACAAATATGGCAGAACGATTTGTGGAACCACACCGAACCAGACAACCTGAATTGGGTGAGCTCCAGTTGCAGTCATTGCCTCCATCGGCCCATCGTTGATTGATTCGATTTGCTCTGAGTATTGTTTTATTAAGGAAGCTATTGAATGCAGCCACAAAGCTAGCATTCCTGAGAATGGACCAATGCCGACCCAAACAGAAAAAATAATTGCCCACACCAATGGCTCAATTGAGCGCGATAGATTTGATATCAATCGCAACAACCAATAAACAAACCATCCTGTTTTTGTATGCACCATCAAATTACGCGCAGAAAAGAATCCGAGCACAAATGCTATTGGGATGGCAAAAGCTGTTGCGATAAAAGCCATATAAATAGTTTCAACAGCAGCAAAAACACCCTCTTCTAAAATACTCCAATTAGGATTAAAGAGTGCTGAGAAAATTCTGCGTGCTCCCTCGAGCCCTTCGGAAGAAAAAAACTCTTTCAAAGATACTTGTGAAATTTGAAAACCGGCAATGAATGTTAAAAATAAAATAAAATATCCAAACCAAGCAAACGCCGAAAAAGTTAGGTCTTTGTGATGATTTTTTTCATACATTATTCCCATCAAACCACGTCCAAGAGACATTCGAGTTTGAACTAGTATAAGGGCGATGGCTGAGCCAATAGCTAATGAAATGAGTGGTTGGTTCCAAGTGAACTCTGGATAACGCTGATGTTGAATAATTTTTTCGAGAATAACTTTCCAGCTAACCAAAATGACATAGGACCATGCGCAGATATCAATCAATAAAGCTTTGATGTAATTGAGAGTCTTCATTTGATGGTTACCTCGACAGCTTCTTCGCCATAAATCTTTCGAAACCATTCTTGATCAATTTCTTGTGGGCTGCCTGTAAAAACAATTTGACCAGATTTCAAGGCAACCACATTGCTGGCATAACGCCGAACCAGAGATAAAAAATGCAAGTTGCAGATAACTGTTACGCCCAATTCTTTATTTATTTTTTCAAGGTAATCCATGACTGAATGTGAAGTGGCTGGATCTAAAGAGGCTACGGGTTCATCTGCTAAAAGAATTTTTGGATTTTGCATCAGTGCCCGCGCAACAGAAACACGCTGTTGTTGGCCACCAGAGAGCGCATCGGCGCGATTATTTTCTTTTCCTTGTAGGCCAACTATTTCTAAATATCGAAGGGCTCTTTTTTTATCTTCGGTGCTGTAAATACCTAGGATTGATTTTAGAACAGAAATGCGTGACAGATTGCCATACAAAACATTTTCAATAACAGTTTTTCTTGGAATCAAATTAAAATGTTGAAAGATCATCCCTATGCGAGAACGGGTTTTGCGTAGTTCGGCCCCTTCTAGAAGATTGATATCATTTCCTTGGAACATAATTTGACCAGAGCTCGCATCGTGCAATCTATTGATACAGCGAAGTAATGTGGATTTTCCTGATCCGGAAAGTCCGATTATAACTAAAAATTGTCCTTGTTCCACATTTAAAGAAATATTCGTCAGAGCCTGATGTCCATTGGAATAAATCTTATTTAGATTTTTAATTTCAAGAACCGGGGGCGTGCTGGATGTTGACACACGATACTCTTTCGTTGATTTATTATTTAATTAAACTCTCAAGATCAGATTTTGATTCTTTGATAACTTTTCTTAAATCGTTATAGTCTGCATCTTTTGCTGGAACGACACCATCCATTGAATACATTTTTTTAAAGGTTTCTTTTCCCTCAGCAGTTTGTAAATATTTGTTTAAAGCTGCAATGAATTTATCTTTAAGAGGCGTTGGTAAATCTTTTCTGAAAACGAACGGATCGTTAGGAATGTGCGAGGTCACAGTTAATATTTTAACTCGGTCTTCGACATCAGGGAATTGAGTTTTAACTCGCTCGCGAGCATCTTGAATTTTTCCATCAATTGGTTCTGAATAGAAAGTAGCCCCGGCGTCGACCTGTCCCTGGTAAACCATTGTTACAACATTGTCGTGTTTCATTGCAAATGTACTGGCACCTAATTTAATTTTATTGTCGTTAAGTATTTTTAATGGAAATAAATATCCTGATGTCGAAGCAGAATCTGTAAAGGCAAACTTTTTACCTTGCAAGTCTTTCAGCGTGCGAATGCCTGATTTGCTGTTATAAATAATTTGTCCGCTATAATATTCTTTTCCGTGTCTTAATGTTTTAAGATAGGCCTGAGCACCATATTTGGAATGGGCAAGTAAATAACCAAATGAATTCATTACCGCAATATCTGCTCTGTTTGAACCGAAAGCTTCGACAACAGCGATGTAGTTAGCTGGGACTGAAGTTTTAAAAAATAATCCCGTTTCTTTTTCTAAATAGCGTGTAAATTGATCTGAATTTGTTGTGATGCCTTTGGCATCAGACGAAGGGGTGAAAAATAATTTAATGGGGTTGTTTTCACTACCTAAAATGTCACTTTTCTCAGAGGCGTATGATATTCCGCAAAAGGCGGAAAATAAAACACAGAAAATTGCTGTATTCAGTTTAATAATAAAATTTTGACTCACATAGCCCCCTTGGTGAAAACGTTGTTTATCCGTTAAATACCCTTATGGGAATTAGCTTTTAGCATACTCTACGCAATTTTTTGTCAGGATTTTGTGAGGATTATAGGTAACAGAGGCAAAACGACTCAACATCTTATTTTGTCTCTATAATTGATAAACTTATTATTATGGCTATGTGCGCAGGAGTGTGTGCATAAGATTATTTTCAAGTTTTGCTACTGTAAAGATAGAGTATGTTGAATTAAGTTTAGGCTTTGTTCTCATGTTTTTCAAGAAATGTAGAAAAGTAGGCGCTGGAAAAACATGTGATAAAGGCAAAAGCGCCAATCTGTACTCCGAATAATTCCATAGTAAGAATAGTGCAGGCTAGTGGTGTTTTTACTGCTGCGCTATACATTGTGGCATAGCTTGCGGACGCAAGAGTTGCGGCCGGCATTTTAACCCAGGTTGCTACTGTTGCGGCAAATGTGGTACCTAAAAAAACAGATGGAACAAATTCTCCGCCTTTAAATCCCACGCCAAGGCTTAATGCAGTTGCAAAGTATTTATTAATAAAAGTAAAAAAATCGGCATTTCCATTCAGTGCTTTATTAATGACATCGATGCCCAAGCCATTAGATTCGGTCGTTTGAAAAATTATAAAATAAAGTGCTAATATGGCGCCGCCAAATGCTGCTTGCCATTTTTTATCATGTGATATTTTTTTAAGTAAATGTTTGATGTTAATAATCACTTTGTGTAATAAAAACTGCAAGCATCCTAATGTTAAACCCAACAGTAAGCTGACCAGTAATAGTTTTATATCTAAAGGATTTTCAACAGAAACTTTTTTCACTATCCCTGGCGTGTGAAAAGCCAAGGTAACAGCGTAACCGATTGCTGCAGAAAAAATTGATAATAACAGATAATGTATTTTTAAGTTTTTCCATTTCAAAAATTCAACAGAATATATAAAGCCAGCAATCGGCGCGCCCACGGCTGCCGCAAAGCCAGCGCCAAGACTGGCTATCAAAATCGGAGATCTGTCTGCTGAAAAAAACTTAATTTTTGAAATGATCTTTTCAGTTGCGGAGACTGTCATCTGTATCATTGTTGATTCTCTACCAACAGACGCGCCAAAGAAATGTGAAATGGTCGTTCCAAAATATACCAGAGGCAACATCCAACCTGAAATTTTTTGCTGTGGATTTTCGAGATGAGATAATTTAGCAAACAAATATTTGGTGGCATCTTCAAATGCAAACCCGTGTTTGTCATAAGCCCAAGCGCTGATATATCCTGCAAAAGGTAAAAGAATAATAAGCCAACTGTGTGAGTGAAAAAAGCTGTTGGCATGCTCAAGGGTCGAGTGCAAAGTTGCAGAGCAAAGTCCTGCCGTAGTTCCCACAATAAGTGCTGCCAAAATAAATTTTATAATCGTATAAATAGAAATCATAATTTTAATAGTGCTTGTTCAATCAAAAGCACGACCCAGCTTAGCATGTTTATTTTTTAATCCAATGCATAAAGTTAAACAAAAACTTCTATGCAATAGTATTGTAAATACAGCACAAAATTTAATTGAGTCTAGACGTTTGACTTGTAGATTGTTTTTTAAAGTATATGAAAAATTCTACCGAAGAGTATCAGGTTGAGCTTTGATGGAGGGTTATGAAATTCGCAGATAATTTATTTTCCAGAGCTAATTATAGTATATTTGTAATTTTACTCTGCGTTAGTTGTTTTTCGGCTTGCAGTAAAACCAGCCAAGTTGATTTTAAAGGCGATAGAGCCAGCGATGGCGATGGAGATTCTGTTAATACTGGCAGTGGCATTATGTCTAGTTCTGCAGGTGGATTTACAAAACAAACGACATCGTCGGGTTTCGAAGTCAGTGCCAGTCATGGTGCAACTTTACACAGGTCAGTCAGTGGTACAACGGCTGGTGGCTATAAAGTCGAGTATAACATTCAAGGTCAAATGACCCAGTAGATGGTCTGGTATTGTCTATAGTTTAACCAAAACTAGTCTTTAATTAATTTAGTGAATAGTCGATAAACAATTATGGGATTTAGAAAAAAGATTCAATTTTATGCTTGTTTAGATTTATTTTTAGTGGCTTGTTTGGCTTGCCAAAAAGTTGTGTTGCCGTCGGCAACATCTAAACCTGTTAATGAATCCAAAACCACAGTTTCATCTGAGCCCGTGACTTCAAATGCTGAAGTTGTTCCTGAGGTTGAAAACAATAAAAAACATCATATTAAAAAAAGTCCAGCATCAGTGATTGATCCGAAGCCTGTAGCTGTTGCTGAAGTGAAGCCTGTAACTGTTGCTGAAGTGAAGCCTGTGACTGTTGCTGAAGTGAAGCCTGTGACTGTTGCTGAAGTGAAGCCTGTAACTGTTGCTGAAGTGAAGCCTGTAACTGTTGCTGAAGTGAAGCCTGTAACTGTTG
>CAZMVK010000084.1:8597-9587 GCA_964569545.1 uncultured Bdellovibrio sp. | reverse complement strand
CTCCGCCTGTGGCATTGGCTAAGCCTGTGTGTGACAATCCGTTAGATCCGCAACCTGAGTTCTATAAACGCAAAATCACGATGCTGCCTCCGGTTGAAGATCTTGCACAGATCAGTCATTTGTTTTTAGGAGTCGGAGCGAATTATACCCGATATGAAGAATCGTTATCTGATCTTGATACTTCTTATAATAATTTTAAAGCACCGACTTATCATATGGGTGGTTACTTTGCTTTGGATGCAGAAAGCGGTTTAGATTTCTTCTATAAATCCATCAATATTGATTTTGACAATTCATCAATCAGTAAGTCAGACACCAGTGGTCAGTGGGACACAGCTGGTGTTCATTATGACTTTCGCAAAATTAAAAATTCTGAAACAATGTGGAATATGTCAATCGGTGCGCAAATGCATCAAATGCCTTTGGCGTTGTTTAAAAATTCCAATAATCAGCCGGTTATTAAAAATATTCAGTTGCTTGATATCAGTGTCGGCGCACAGTACAAAAAATATTTTGATAGCAAAACACGCGGTCTATGGGAGATGCATTATCAACATCCAATTGATTCATCAGCAAGCACTGGCGGTGCGAAATTTAGCATTGATCCGCAATTGGCATTTGATGGCTCGATTGGTTTAGAAAAAAGCATCTTCAATCGTGCCGGAGATATGAATAAATGGCTTGGTCTTTATTGGTATGGCCAGTATCACAAAGTAAATTTCAAATACAGTGATGGCGAAGTCACTGCGACAGGAACACATCAAACAATGTTTTCTACTGTTGAATTGCGATTTTCTTACGAGTTCTAATAAATTTTCAAACAAGATCTTTGTTGTGCCATTAAATCAATCTGTGGAAGAAACTGTGGATTTTGCATGTCTGTGTTGACTAAAGAATTAAATCGATCAACCAAAAGACGCTCTCTTAAGCGAAATTTTCCTAGCTCAATAATCTCAGGTGTTTGTTGATAAAAAGCCTGTGGATTTTTAA
>CAZMVK010000084.1:0-8587 GCA_964569545.1 uncultured Bdellovibrio sp. | reverse complement strand
ACTTGAGTAAAAATATGATATTTATCTCCAAGTATTTGAATAAGGATGTCAAAAAATTCATGTTCAGGTCGACTAATTAAAAAATCTTTTCTTTTGTATTCATACAAAAAAATTTTCTTAGTATCTTTTTGTGGATTTTTAATAAAATTATCAACGTAAGGAAGAGCTTCGTCCACGGCTTTGTCGTAGATCAAGTCAAGATGTCCATAGCCTCCCAATAAAATTGCACGATGAGGTGCCGCCTGTTGAGTCAGTCCTTTTTGATGCCACAATAGTTGTTTAGGCGGAGCTAGGCGATCAAGACTGCCCATGACAACTAGGTTAGGAAACGTGATTTCAGGTGCTGGTAGTCGATGAGAAAATCGATACATTCTCGCAAAAGATCGTAAAATATCAGTGTGAGGATTTGAAAAATTAAAATTAAAAACATAATTTAAATTATTTTGATGTTCACCCATGTTTGGTAAATGCATAGCATCGGCTAAAATTGGTGTTAGAATTTCCTTGCGTATAACTTTTTGTCCAAGAGCGAACAAACCACCAATACCAATATTTTTTTCTGTAGCCATGCCAAGAGCCAGTGGTACTTGAAAGTGCGCATTTTTAAGTGGTCCATCTAAAAGCAAGTATCCAATTTTAGTTATCGCTCGTAAAAACAATCCAAGCCCTCTCATATCATAGTTTGGCGCGCCAATAGTAATGGCTTCGGCAATAAGCTCTTGTCTTTCTTTTGCTAATGTTTTGCTGCGTTTCGGTAATCCATTTTGATCTTCACCGTAACTGCCGGCAACGTATTGATAGAATGTCATTCCACCCATTGAAAAAGAGGTATAAATAACTTTCATGTTCGTTGTTTTAACAATGTGGTGAATGACTTGATCCATGCCATTTAATAAATTAGCGAAACCATAATCGCCGGGTTGATAATTTTTCGTATAGGACATGCGGTCTTTCAAGCCAAAACCTAAATGATTAAAAACCCAAACATCATATCCCAAGTTATAAAACTTTCGTGCCCAAATATCCATGGCTTCATCATTATTTAAAAATCCATGAGCCAAGACAATTGGCTTTGCGCCATCGCGACGATAGCGTTTTGCAAACATAACTAAACGAGAAGGCGAGCCATTAGGATTGGAATCTATTTTTAAATATTCTGCCGTCGGAGTATTATCAACAGTAGTCGCGTGGCTGAAAATCGCTGTAAAAAAACAAAGTGCAAAAATGGTCACACATTGTATGGTTTTATGAAAATAATTTCTGATGTTTTTCATTCACAGGCCTTTGTAATATTTGATGTTTTGTAACAATGCACGAGGCATACCATTCATAGATATCAACTGGCGAAGATTAAGCTTTGAAATTTACTATTAAATTTTTCTTTGTCTCAAATAAACAATTCAAAAGTACTGTCAAACTGATCGTCAGTAGTGACGATTCGCGCTGAAACTCTACGTTGACCTAGATTTCATAAGCAAGACTGTCCTGCAGGCTGGACTCAGTACACAATAATACTTTTATGTTTAGATATGAGGAATATTTGCGTCATTGCATTTTATTTTTAATTTTTATTTTGTGTGGTCGTGTTGAAGCTAAAACTGCTCTGGATCCTTTGATCGGGATGCGAGTTTCGCTTTTGGCTTCTCAAACTTTATTGGGAACGCCGCCGTTGCCAAGCATGCGTTATGACCGCAGTCACGTTACCATCCAAGGGTCTTACTTGAGTGTATCGGCAAAAGAACAGCAAAATGCTACGGCAAATTCAGAGGATTTTACAGAGATTCATTACAACGGTGTATTCAAGGGTGGGGCGTTGGGGTTGGGTTATACTTCGAAAGCCGCCAATGGCGTGGGATATTTTGTATTTGGTGTTGCTAATTATTTGAGTGGAGATTTGGATATTTATTCTCCCGGGTCTTCTTCGGCGTCTGGCCATTTGAAAGATATGAAAAACTTAGGTGCCTCGATGGCTGCGGGGTTGAATTGGAGTATTTGGAATTCCAGCAAGATAGTTCCCATGTCATTGGGTTTTTTATTGGGACCCACGGCTTCATATTTTAACAGTACATTTCACATTACGACAGATAGTGCTAACACTAATTATAACTATGAAACGCATCCGACTTTGATAGGTGGTCTTGTTGGTTTGCAATCTGGTATGTCTTTGGGTGATATTTTTATCAATCCATATGCTTTGTACTATTCAGATTCTTCGGATCATTGCAAACCATATGATACAGATAATCCAACAGATGCTGGTGGTGATCCAACCAGCAGCTGTGGAAATCGTGGTCGATTTGTTGAGCTCAATGGATCCTTTTCTGCGTATGGTGTGAATCTTAGTTTTAAAAGATTAACACTCAACGTATACTCGTATGTTCCAAAGAGTAGTGCTATGAGTTCATTAGATATAACAAGCTATCAGCTGGTCTACAGTTTTAATTACTGATGGCATTTTATTGTAGAATCTGTCCATTCAAGGCGGCATTGATTTGCATGGCGCGATCTTGACTGGTGATAACTTGGTCTTGAATGCCTTGTAGAACTTTGATCATTTGTTCTTTTGCCATACGAATAGCATCAATAAGATTTTCATGCACGGCCTCTTGTTCAAGTTTTGCGCCGTCCTCTGATAAGGTTATTGAAATACGATGCATTTTTTTTAACTTGTTCGAATCGAATTCAATTCCTTCGGCGCGATATCGTGAGGCCAGCTTTGCAGGGTCTTTCGCAATCACTGCCACTTGTGTGTTATGAGTGGTGTAAGGTTCAAGCTCTTGCAGAGATTGAAAAACATAGGAACTAATTTCGGGAGAAATATTCTCGCCGACACTGAATTCAGCAGTTTGTTTGTTTGTCTCATTTTGCGACACACTGTTGTCGTTTTCAGGTTGTGCGTTTGTATGACTTTTGAAGGGAGTCATAAGGCCTCCTTCTGAGTTAATGAGTTTGTGTGACTAACACCTTAATAATAACATGGTTACGCTTATTAAGCACGTCAAGTTGGGGTCTAGAAATATATAGCTCTGAATCGTTTAAAACGTCTTATTGTGGCACGCATTGTAGATTTATATGGGGTTATTAATGTTTGCCATTTGAAGTTCTTTTGTCATAAATTTTTGTCATGTCAGAAATAAAATTTCATTCTTCGTGGAAGCCATATTTAGATTCAGAAATTGCCAAACCTTATATGCAAAGTTTGATGCAATTTTTATTAACCGAACAAAAAAATGGCAAAACAATTTACCCAATCGGAAAAAATTATTTTGCGGCTTTTGATTTGTGTCCCTTTGAAAAGGTCAAGGTAGTCATTCTGGGTCAGGATCCATATCATGGTCCAGGACAGGCACATGGTTTATCTTTTTCTGTACCTAGGGGCGTGAGGTTTCCTCCGTCGTTGCGAAATATATTTAAAGAGTTGTCAGTTGATTTGAATGTTCAAGTTCCAACTCACGGTTGTTTGCAATCATGGGCTGAGCAGGGCGTGCTGTTACTGAACAGTGTGTTGTCTGTCGAAGAGGGCAAGGCTGCCTCTCATCAGGGAAAAGGTTGGGAGCAATTTACGGATCATGTGATTCGCGTGATTAATGATAATAAACAAAATGTTGTATTTATATTGTGGGGCAGTTATGCGCAGAAAAAAGCGGCATTTGTTGATCGAGAAAAACATTTAGTCATAGAATCTCCACATCCATCGCCGCTTTCTTCATATCGTGGCTTTTTTGGTTCTAAGCCATTTTCGCAAATAAATAACTATTTGTCTGTGAATAAGCAGTCACCAATCAATTGGTCATCGCTCAATAACGAGTTCTAGTTATTATAAACCTGTTAACTTGTTATATTTGTATAAACGAGTGTTGCTTGGCAAAGCTGTCATGCAATTCGTGTCGCGTCTCTGTTTGAGGCATCTTAAAATGATATGCAAAAGTATTAGTCAAAATAAGCAAGTTTGTCAGTACGTGAGTCTGTAGGCTGCGTTTGCGCGTTTATGGTCGGCGCACAGTTTGCTACTTAATAAGTAATTGGAGTATTTATGAAAAAGAAATCAACAATTACGGCATGTCTCATTTTGGTTCCACAGTTTGTTGTATTGTTTGTGATGGCCGAGGGCGTGGCTCTGTCTTCTAAGATAGAAATTGATCAAATGTTAAATGCTGAATCTTCAGGTGCTAGGTCTCCGGCCTCTGAGAGTCGTGCCATTTATATTGAGGCAAAAGCAGAAAAAAAAGTTGTTAAAAATCCTATTAAAATGAATCCATTTAAAATGGATGATGAATTGGAATTCAAACAAGATAACACTAGGTAAGCAGCCTAAACCCTTGTGCATTATTATGATTAGTGTTTACATAGTTGCATGCGCGATAAGCTACAAAAAAAAACGGCAACAAAAATTCATTATTGTCAGACCTGGCCTAAACACAGTGATTTCAAATTGGCCAATAGCATCGTTATCTATGACCAGATTTTAACGCAAAATCAAAGTCAATTTCGTGACAGCAAAAAATGGATCGAAAAATTTCCAAATCGTCTGCCAGTTTTCGCTGGCGAAAAATTAAAAAATATATCGTCCTTTTCTAAAATTCTAGAACAGATCATTGAAATATCTGCGAATTGTGAAAAGCCATTGCAGATTGTAGCTATTGGTGGCGGCTCAGTGGGTGATTTTGCAGGGTTTTTAGCTTCTGTTTTAAAGCGCGGAGTGGATTTAATTCATATACCTAGCACTTGGCTTTCAGCAATTGATTCTGCTCATGGTGGAAAAAATGCTTTGAATATTTCCGGATACAAAAATCAAATCGGTACTTTTCATTTTGCAAAAGAAATATATTTGATCAAGCCATTGTTGTGTTCACAGCCAGCTTCTCGTTTACAGGAGGCTATGGGTGAGATTTTAAAGATCGCATTGCTTGATAGTAAAAAATTATGGAAGTCGATCGATGCCGGTGAGGGTGTTTATTTACTTACGGTTGAAAATTTATGGAAAAAATTGCCAAGCTTGGTGCAGGCAAAATATAAAATCATTAAAAAAGATCCTTTTGAAAAAAATGGCATCAGGCATCTGCTGAATTTTGGTCATACAATTGGTCACATTTTTGAGTCACAGTTGAATTTGCCTCACGGCATAGCGGTATCGGCAGGGTTGGGATTTTCTCTACAATATTCTTTAAGAAAAAAAATATTATCTATTCAAGAATTCGATAAAATAATGTCTATGCATTTGTCAGTGAACATTCCAACGGGTGAATTTATTGCTATGCAGTTAAGGCAAATCAAAAATGCTAAGGCTGCTTTGATGCAAGATAAAAAAATGAAAGCTAAACAAAATATTCGGTTTGTTTTTCTTCGTCGCATCGGTCAAGGTTGTGTTCAAACTGTCACTGTGAATCAGTTGATTGCTGAAATTAAAAGGCAGAGCAAATGAAACCATTTTCATTTATAGGTAATGTGCCAGCGTCTAAATCTATGATCAATCGTGCGCTGATTTGCCAAACGTACTCGCCATCTTTAAAAATCATCGGAGCTTCGAATTGTGAAGATGTGAGAAACATGAAATTGGGAATTGTATCGATGATACAAAAAAAACCAATTTTTTGTGGTGATGCAGGAACTGTGTTGCGTTTTATTGCAGCCAGAGCTTCGCGTATTGAAGGCACCTATAAAATGACTGGTAGCAAAAGATTGTTTGAAAGACCTCAGCAAGATCTAGCTTATATCTTGGAACAGTTGTCAGTGCATTGTCAGTTAATAAAAGACGAAATTTTAATTCATGGTGAGGGTTGGAAAAAGCCATTGGTTCCAGTGCGCGTACCACGAGATTCTTCCAGCCAATTTGCAACAGGATTGTTGTTGAATAGCTGGGATTTACCATTTGATTTGGAATTAGATATTAAAACCGGAGTCTCTGAAAGTTATTTTAAAATGACTGTTCAAATGCTTCAGTCTTTGGGTTTGCAAATAGAACACAAAAATGATTTCTGGCGAATTCCTGCAGGACAGAAAATTGCAAATGACAGCGTTGTGATGGAACCTGACTATAGCTCTGCATTTGCAATTGCTTCCGCAGGCGCATTAGCGGGCTCAGCGGTTATTAATGGTTTTACTGACAACAGTTTACAGCCTGATTATATATTTATAGATATTTTGAAAAAAATGGGAGCCAAAATAGAGCTTAAAAAATCAGTAAATGGATCTGGCAGTCAGCTGCATATTAAAAAAAGTGATGAAGAGCTGAATCCGATTGAATTCAATTTACAAAACTGCCCGGACTTGTTTCCGGTGCTTGCGGTAGTTTGTGCTTTTGCAAAAGGCGAATCCAAGCTGATCGGTGCGCCACACCTTAAGAACAAAGAATCAAATCGTATTCAAAAAATTTCTGATCTGTTTGAAAAAGCAGGAATTTTTTGTACTGTTAAAAATGATGGTATGCATATTGTTGGTTACGGTAAGCAAACAAAACTTAAAGATTTTACGTTTGATACCGACCATGATCATCGCATAGCAATGGCGGCAGGGTTGCTCAAGCTTAAGGGTTTTGGTATTCAAATTCAAAATCCACAAGTGGTCAACAAATCTTATCCTGAATTTTGGCAGGCCATTGGAATAAATCCATGAGCCTTGTTTTATCTCAGCCCATTGTTTTAATCGGCCATCGCGGTGTCGGAAAGAGCAATTTATTAGCGAGATTAAAGAAGTATTTTCCTGAACTGAGTCCATGTTTTTTAGATTTAGATTGTGAGATTGAAAAACATGTAGGTCAAAGTATCGGTCAGTTTTTTTTAGAACACGGAGAAGAAAAATTTCGCCATATTGAACAGCAAGTTTTTACTGAAATTTATAATAACAAAAAAATATTTATTCTTTCTCTGGGGGCGGGCTTTGATGTCGATCTTTTGCCAGAAAATATTGTTAAAATTTGGCTAAGGAGAGAAACAGATGTGTTGGGAAGAATTTTTTTAAATCGCCCACGTTTAGAAAAAAATGTAACAGCTTTGCAGGAATATAAGAATCGTTGCATTGTACGTGAACCAAAGTTTACCAATGCAGCCAGTTTTCAGAATTGGATACCAGAGGGCCTGGATGATGCAGACCCAATATTTAATCAGCTATTAATTGCCGAACAAGAATTGCCAAGCCGATATTCAGTTGAAAAGAAAATATTTTCTGAGCTTATTTTGCCTCAGCCAGGTTCGTTGAATAATTTATCTTTGCAGGCAGTTTTAACATTGTTGCCAGAACATTTTCGTCAGGACAGATTTGAAATTTTAAAAAGAATGAATCCAGTTTTATTCGAGTGTCGCAATGATTTGTTGAATGCAGAGCAAATTCAGCAGGCTATTGATCAGTTCGGCGCAAAAAAAATCCTCTTTAGTTTTCGTTTAAATAAAACAGTCGACGAACAATTAGACGACTATGGGAAATATATTGTTCAAAATAAAATTTCAAATTGGGATTGGGGTTTAGAGTTGGGACCATGTCCCTTTGAACAAACAAATATTTTATCCATACATGAGCTACCGCAGTCAGCACAAGAGGGCGTTACGCAGCTGCAGAATTACATTGAACGGAAAGCTTTTCCAAATAACTGTTTGGCAGAAAACACATTTTTTAAATTGTCACCAGTATGTGAAAGTTTTGAACAGTTGAAAATCCTTTGGGATTGGCAACATCAAGATCCCATACATCGTTCGATCTTGCCTCGTAGCTTGAAAAATCCAGGATGCTGGCGTTGGTTTCGTTTGTATATGCAAGATAAACAAAAAATGAATTTTTTTCGATGTGATGTGGGATCTGCAGCTGATCAGCCGTACTTGTTTCAGACTCTCAGTCAGTCAAACCTGAATGATGATTCTCATAAAGTAAATAATAATGAAACAAGCTCGTCTGCGTTTGCAGCAGTTCTAGGGTTGCCAACTGCTCACAGTCGCAGCCCTATTCGTCATCATCAGTTTTTTTATCAACGGCAAATGCCGTTTTATAATATTGATATAGATCCTGAACAGTTTGAATCTGCTATGACTTTTTTGCAGAGTTTAGGTTTAACCGCAGCAGCAGTGACCGCACCGTTGAAAGAATTGGCTTTCAATATCGCACAAAAAAAATCCGTTGAGGCTGAGCAAATGAACAGCGCGAATACTTTATTTAGGTTGCCAAATGATGGTCCTTCTCGAGATGTGTGGCATAGCCACAATACAGATTTTTGTGGTTTACAGCAGGCTTTACAAACACATTTGCCAAGTTTGTTGAGCAAAGATGAAAGCTCCACTGCAGTTTATGTTTGGGGTGGTGGTGGAACGTTGCCAGTGATCAAAAAATTATTGCCACTGGCCTCATTGTTTTCGTTACGAACTGGAAAGTTGCGTACACCTTTATCAAGTGGAGAGTCTCTTCCGGCACCTAAAGTGGTTATCTGGGCAGCTGGTCCGCAAGATAAAATGCCACCGCCAGATTGGCATGCAGATTGGGTTATTGATTTAAATTATCGTGAGGATTCTTTGGCGCGTCAGTATGCACTACAAATTGTTGCAAAATACATTGACGGACTTTCGATGTTTGAAGCACAAGCAAGTGCACAGCAAAAATTTTGGAG
>CAZMVK010000083.1:12447-15559 GCA_964569545.1 uncultured Bdellovibrio sp. | reverse complement strand
ACTCGCTAGCCAAATTTTGCCAGGTTATCATATTTTCTAAATCAGCATCAGAATAAGTATGGTTCATAAATAAATTTGCACTCCCAGCCAGGCTGTCTTTGCATAAACAACTTGTAAAATAACATTGGCAATCATTCCAGCAACAACGTCATCTACAACCACACCCAAACCACCTGGAACTTTATGATCCAAATACCCAATAGGAAATGGTTTGAAAATATCCAACACACGAAACAATAAAAAACCCAAAACATAAGACTGCCAAGTCAAAGGCAACCAAGTCATAGTAATAAAAAATCCCAAGACCTCATCGATCACGATTTGTTTATGATCATGCCCACCGTATTCTTTTTCGTAGGCATCAGCAGCCATCACAGCAATCGGAAAAAGAGCAATTGAAATTCCCATCGAAAAAAAAGGACCAAAAAAATTAATCAGATAGGCAAATGGAATTGCAGCCACTGTTCCCGCAGTTCCGGGACCTTTAGGAAAATGTCCAGCGCCAAAAAAAGTTGCCAAACGTAACAGGAAATTTTTCATCAATTACCTTTCAAAACAAACTCAAAGACTTTTTCAAAAAAAATATCAGGACAAATTTCCTAACAAAAATTTGATCATACAAAAAACCATCGTATACCAATCAGAATTAATCTATCAATCAAGAAGATGTTTAATATATATTTAGAGTGCGTAACAAAATAATCGCAGCCAAGGCGCCGACGAACAGGCCAGCCAAGTGGCTGCCTCGAGGAGAGCAAACAAAGCTCCGATCATTTAGTTACGCACTCTTAGAGTTTATACTCACTTGCGAAAGCTACCGTTAGGATAACGCTATTATAGATTTTCAGCAGAATGTTTAGTAATTGATTTTTCAGCGCAAAGAATGTAATCAAATCAGAATACTCTCTGAACCTAAAAACGACGCAACTTAAGCAATAAGCAGCTCAGATGAAACGCATTTTTATTTTTATTCCAGGATACTATGGCACTACTCTTGTCGAAGAAGAGAGCAACCAACTGTTGTGGCCTAGCGCGCGTGATGTTTTGTTTGGCAAAAAAACTTTGGCTTTAAAAATCCCAGACATTCCCATTCCAGGAACCATGAATTTACGAGCAGAAAAATTAGTCGAAAAGGTAAATATCGTTGGCCCTTTTTACAAAGAAGAAGCCTACGAAAAATCCATTCTCTTGCTGCGCAAACTTTGTCGCCACCACCACGACAAAGTTCATACATTGCCGTGGGATTGGCGCATGGACCCAATTCACGCCGTCAGAAAACTGCACAGCCTTGTTGAAGAAATCAAAGAAGAACACAAACAAAGCAATCAACTGTGTGAGATCAATATTATTTCCCATAGCTTCGGCTCGCTGATTGCGGCTTATTATCTCAGATATGGCGATCAGGATTATTTTTCAGCAAAAGAAAATTGGCATGGCCTGCGTTCAGTACAAAAAGTCATTTTAGCGGCGGCCCCTTATCGTGGTTTGATGGCGATGTTTCGCAATATGCATAAAGGTCTGCAGATGGGCCTGAATGATCAATTGCAATCAGCTCTGGCATTTTGCAGTTTTGAATCTAGCTATTATCTTCTTCCACCAAGCGGGATGGATTTGGTTTTTGATACAAATTTTCAAGAGCACAGCCTGAATCTACATGATGTTAACAATTGGAAAAAACATCGTTGGGGATTTTTCTCAGAAAAAATAAATTTACCAAAATCAAATTTGTTAGCATTTGAAACGTTCACAGATCTTCATTTACAAAGATCACGAAAATTAATTGAACTGATGGATGCCCCTATACAAAATAATGAAATCACAGAAGAACCAGCAGCACAGATTTTATATATACAGGGAACAGGCAGAGCCACCGTCGACAAAGGAATTTGGCTGCCTCATTCAACAGACAAAAACAATTTGTTATATTATCCATTAGAAGTAAAAAAACAATTTCCACGTTTGCCTCTCAGCAAGTTAACCACCGATGGAGACCTGACAGTACCAAGCTTTTCTTCACGCTTGCCAGATGCTTTTGAACCCTTCGTGGTTAAAAAAATCATTTCCAAGTACGAACACCTGCAGCTGCTACAGCACGCTACAGCACAAGCACAAATCAAAGATTTTTTGTCGAATTAGCTAACCTGAACGACCTTATCAAATGATCTTTAATCTAAGTCTATTTTCTGAACCTCTGCGACTTGTCTTAAGTATTGCCTACTTTAAAATATAAAGTTAAACAATTGCCTATCCCCTTCAACTTCCCTAATATTTCAATATGCACTTTAATTTTTACTCGCCATCATTTTATTGGATGGAAAGTCAGATGAACTTAGTCATTTATTGGTTTATGGCCTTCCTTTTAGTGATTTTAATAAAAATTATATTAGTTCGCTTGAACAATGTGAAAAAAGCGAAAGATAGTATGGTTTTCACAGAGGCGATTGGGCTTCCTCTTACCTTTATGCAACCAATAGTTTTTTATAAGTCTATTTTGGACAAAGATTGGTTTGGATCGATCATTACGATCTGGTGGGGTCCAGGATTTCTTGCTGTTGTAATTTTAGTTTTAGGCAGCAAAATTCTTAAGAAAAAAATCAACTGGGGTAACTCTGGCATATATATTTCTTGGCTCTGTAAGCTATATTATCTTGCGTACATTATTTTGGCTTTTTACTGGAACATGCCAAAACTAATCTTTGCTTTAAGTGCTTGGATTGCCAGCGATCAAATTGAAAAAAGCTTTGCATCCTTAGACGCAGACAGAACGCGACGAACATTTCATGATTTTTTGGCTTATACGAATTATGTATCCGAGCTTTTTATTTATTCCATTTTTTTACGGATTAGACTTTGTTTTTAAGCTTCATGGACTCGCTCTATTTATCCTCTGGGCAGCTGGAATTACATTTGTATGGAAGAAAAAAGAGTTTATGAATTTACCCAGCGACCCAACACTTTTGCGAAACATGATTTATTTTCACAAAGGAAAATCAAAGTGAGAGTATTGAAAAAAAATGAGATACAGTTCGCAGTCGTTCGAGAAGATGCCACGGTAGAAATAGAACTATTCAAACAATATAATATTATAAAACCAATTCTAATAGCAAGTGGC
>CAZMVK010000083.1:5933-12437 GCA_964569545.1 uncultured Bdellovibrio sp. | reverse complement strand
AATATATCTCTAACCCTGATCGAACCAAACAAACTCCAAATTAAACTCATTGAGAAAAAAACAAAAATACTTAGAACTCAAAACAAAACAATCATCGAAAAATGTTTTGGAATAAAAGATCCCGATAACGAAGAATCAAACCTGATTGAATCAGGAAATTTTGAATCTTTATTTCGACAATTCCGCAGTTTTATTTTTGAATTTATTGCTGATAAAAAACAGCTTCATAAACTTATACTCCATGGCACCGTAGCTAACTGGAAACATTTATTTCAGCATCCTTATTGGACCGTAGCCTTTGAATTGTTTTTTTCTGATTCATTGTTGCGAACAATGTTTGGTGATTTAGCGATACAACACGCCCCCAAGGGCTCATATCCAAAATACTTTCGAACTGTGATTGAAAAGGGATTGTTACGAAAAACTCGTTGCAATAATTATTTCCTACACCATATTTTTTTAGGTCATTATTTAAATAATAAAAAATCTTTACCACTGTATCTCTCAAGCTATCCACAAAAGATTAATTTTCAATTCATAAACAAACTGGCATTAGACGTACCTTCGTACGCAAATTTTGATTTTGTGGGATTGTCTAATATTTTTGATTGGAGCTCTGAAGATCAAATTTCATTACTCGCAAATAAACTTTCGAAGGAATTAAAACCTGGTTCAATAATTTTATTTAGACAATTGAATAGCAATAAAAACTTTACGAAATATTTTAAAACAGAATTTGTTTGGCAGAATTCCATTGCAAAACGATTACATAGTGCAGATCAAAGCTTATTTTATCAATCGCTTCAGCTGGGGTTTAAAAAATGACAATAGATAATCTCATTCAAAATGTTCTTAAGGAAACGAACTATATTTCAAATCCATACTTTCAAAATTTGAATAGTGGCCAGTTTGAAAAAGAGGACTTCATTGAAACGCAAATACAGTTTTATTTTGCAGTAATTTTTTTCAGTCGTCCCATGGCAGCTTTGGCTGCAAAAATACCCTTACCTGAGCTTCGCATAGAAATTCTCAGAAATGTTTGGGAAGAGCATGGCGAAGGCCACCTAAGTCAAGGGCACGGAAATACCTTTGTTGAATTTCTGAACAGATTGGGTGCAATTAAACTAGATGATGTTAACTTGAGAGGGCTCTGGCCAGAATTAAGACTGTTCAACACAACGCTTGCAGGCACGACTGTGCTGGACGATTTTTTAGTTGGAGTTGCAATGCTTGGAATCATTGAACGCATGTTTTCTGATATTTCGGCATTAATTGGAAATGGTATAGTTTCTCGCGGCTGGATGAGTGAAGAAAAGATGATTCACTATAAACTTCATCAAAAATTAGACATTAAACACTCTGATGATTTTTTCAACATATTGCGAGATCCTTTTTTAAAATCCAAAGAAAATAGATATCATATAGAGCAAGGATTGAGATTAGGCTCAACGCTTTTCAATGATTTATATTTGGGCCTTTGGCGATCCAGAAAAAGAAGATGGATATTGGACAGCCCTATGCCGCCGTCAAGGACAGCTGATTATATTCCATGAATATAGAAGTTATAACACTCGATGAAAAATCAAAAAAATTCTACGCTAAACAAATTCAAGAATTAGAAAATTTGGCGGACTATCCTTTCGGAGATGAATTTTTTAAGATTAATCATGGTACAAATTATTTTTCATTTTTTGACAGACTAGGAGATATGACCTTTCGTGTGGCTCTTCATCAAAACAAGGTTGTCGCCTGTGCGGCAGGAATTGTGCGCACTCTACTTTTAAATGGAAAAACAATAAAAGCTTGGTATTTGTGTGATTTAAAAGTTCATCCCGATTATTTAGGTCAGAAGATCCCATCAAAAATATTTAAAAAAAATCTTATTACTAATTATCTCAAATGTGGTCGAGCATATGCAATTTCAATGAATCCTCGTATAGGTGAAAATAGAGTCGTTCGTCTTTTGAAAAAGTTTAGCTGGCTACCATTTAATCTGTCGACAAAAATTAATTTCTATAATTTACCTTATCAAGAATTGTTACAGTTTATTGAAAATAATAATCTTGATTCACAGTGTTTTTTATCTTTGAGTGGCATAAAAGATTTAATTTTAAACAGTACTGGTAAACCAATAAAGTTACTGCATTTTCAAAGTAGACAATTGATTGACACCGTTTACATTGGACCAACGCCTGATCATATTCATATGTATTGCGCAATAGTAGGCTCAAATTTGGATAACCTTTTATCAAAAAGGTTTAAACCCGCAGCAAGCGCAAGCGTGATATCACACCGTATGAACAATTTTAACTGGGACTTTATTTCAAGCAGTGATATATAAATACTTGGAAATATAAACTCGAGCCTTGGTATTGCCAACGGAGCGAGTTAATTTGAAATCTTTTATGTCTCGCTGAGCTTGGCGAATCGATATGGAACCTCGGCAAGCAAAAACATAATCTTGAATCTGAAATTTCTTTTTTTTCTTACACAAAAATTCTAAAATATTTTTTCTCGCACTTTTAGAGAATGCACCGCTAGGGTAATTTACTATGCCATGAATAAGAATTTCATCTTCTGCAAAACCCCAATTTTCAAAAGGAATACAGGGGGCCAGCGAAGCTCTGCGAACTGAAGCCGCAGCAAATGGCTTAAGGCCAATAAAATAACTTTGAAATGGAACAGGTTGAATTTCTGAAAGCACAGTAGCCATCCAGTTGGAATAAAGTACAGAATCCTTTTCTAGCAAAATCTTTGTATGTTCTAAGATGGCAGCCAATGTTTGTGGAGTGGATGATTTTTTTACCTCATAATAAAGTAAAACTGCTGAAATTGATTTCCAACTATTAAAGAAATAAACTGCGAGTATTTCAAATAATCGTGGATCGAAGCGAGACCACTCACAATATTGCATGAGATGTTTTAGATCGAGAACTTCGTTTGAAGATTGCTGTAATTGATTATAGGCCTTAATTAAATCAGTTGGCTGCGGAATGGACTTCATAAATCTTCGAGAAGTTCATCTAGAAAATCTAAAGCTTCTTGAGCATCACGAAAATTCCTTTCCAGCAAACTCGAGATGTGATCTTCAACCATGGCAACATCAGCTCCTTGCTTAATCAAGCTTTTGGCGTGACCTACATCTTTTGCACGGTGAGCGAAGCACTTCATGATCAACATATCTTCTTTACCAAGAGCAAGGGCCTCCAAGTTTTTTCCATGAAATACTTCTACCAGTCTTTCCTTGAATGAAGCAGGAAGCGTCAGCGAAAAAGTAGCGAAATAAGGATTAAGCCAATCCCCGGGAAGCCCTAGCTCGACAGCCACTTTTTTAACAAAAACATCCAACTCATGTATTTCAATTCCTTTGGGAATTGCATCAATATCAGTTGTTGCAAGTGGAAAGTGATGGGCAAGAATCATAGAGCCACCACCACCAACGATTAGCTGGACCTTGCGATCTAGAATTGTATCCAGCTTATCAAGAGCGAGCTTCATTATTTCAGCAGACAATGGTTTTTCATTCATACACTTATAATACGACATAATATTAAATGTCGCAATAAATATTATACTTCAATAATTACATATGCTTATGTACCATAATTACCTGATAAACAAGACCTATACGCTAGGAATTTCCGGAAAGAAAAAGGAAGAATTAGACTACAAGTACTCGACGAATACAGAACGCGAACAATATGAAAGTTATCTAAAGAAAACATCTACTCAAATTTATTCATTAAACTAAAAAGGAAGAATAAGACAAATGAGTCTTTTATATGACAAGAACTACCTCAAAAATAATAATTTAAAGCCACAGCATGCAAAACAATTTGTTTTTCATTTGCACGCGATAAACTTGGCAGTCGATGATCAAACATATTTTTTTGGAGCCATGAAAAACGCAGATCCCAGTGTTTATCAGGCAATCGAATAGGGTTGTTAAACACATATTCAAATTTATAATCTAGCTGTTGAAAGCCGCCCCCATGTTGATTTTTAAACATTAACTGACCCTGACCACACTCAACAGCCTTCAGCAAAAGCATCGATTGGAATCCATACACAGCCTGCAAATCCTGATGATAATCCTGTGCAGGACTGGCTAAAACCAAATTCACCCAACGCATTTTTGCATTCGCCAGATCAAAAAGATCAAATGACATTCCCAATTTGAAATCGGCAAAACTGCGTAAATTATCACTGAGCTCTGATTTATCATCTAAGATGGCATCGGCACCAAGCGAAACGCCCCAGCTCAAACCTTTTTGAACCGGAGAAATCGCACGAGTCGACAACATATCTAGCAAGTGAATATGCTCCCAACGTAAAGACCTCTGTTGCTCATAATTCAATTGCAAATCCAACACTCGTAAATCTTGAAACGCTTGTACGCCAACATCATCAGCCAACAAATCTCTGAGGTTTGCATAATATTGCAGAGCTGAAAATGTTTTTTGATTCCGATCCCCAGCCATCAAACCCAAACGACTGGATCCAATACTTGCCAAAGGCGAAGCTGGAATGAGCAAATCATCTTGCTTGATTAAAGCTAGAGAATTAATTTTTCCTTTTTTTGCTCTTTCAATCGACAGTCGATAATCCAATTCAGACCATACATTTGCATTCTCAATTTTTTTTAATTGAACAAATTTTTGCCTAGCTTCAATCTGTTCAACACTGACTTCATCGCTGATTTTATAACTGAGGCAACTCTCACCACTCGCTAATGAACTCCACCATTTCAAAAAAACCTGTTTATCCGCAGAAGACATTTTCTTCCAAATATGATTCCACTCTGTCTCTAACGATGGCCGATACACTGTCTCGACAATCATTGGTTTTAATTCTTTCAGAACATCTAATGGAATTGCATACGGGAAATGTTTTGTAATGACATTTGTTCCTGGACGGATTCGTGCTGCTTGCAAAATACTTTGAATCTCTGTCGCACAATTGACGTTCAAAAAATAATAATCAACATAACTGCCATCCAGCTCCAAAAGATGCCAAACCAATCTTTGCGTTTCTTCTGGAGTTAAATCCAATTTGTATTCCCACAAATCACGTCCCTCGAGATGACTGTAGCCTAAAATCAATTGATGGTATGGCAACATGACATAGGCCCCAGGAAAATATCCAAAAAGACCATAAAGAGTATACAAGGCCCCGTCCGTCTCACCAGTTCTTGCCGCAAAATTAACGCCATAATTCAGCAGATTCATTTTTTTACTTTTTTGTGAGTTTTCAAAACGCAAAAATAAATGTCCAAAAACTGAAGCCGCCGAATTCATATCACCACTGGCAAATATCAGTGACACCTGATCGACATCTAGCTTTTGCAACCACTGCTGTTTATCTTCACAGGGCCATAATGAAGTCTTTAAATTCAGCTTTGAATGACGAACAAAAAAATCTCTTCGCGCCAAGAACCGACACTGCGTTTTTTTACCAATCTCAGCGTTCATCTCGAACATTTGGCTATATGTTTCCTTAAGCTCTGCCAATGGATCTTGGGCACCATTTTTTGCTAAGAAAAAATCTCCACCCTTGATTTTAGAAACACCTGAAGAATCCACATGCAACAAGGCCAGCCACTGAGTGTCTTGTGACCATTGTTTAAAAATAGCAGGAGAGGGCTGTTCATCAGCTCGTACAATAAAGGAAAAAATCAATATCAGAAAAAAAAAGCCCAAGCATAACCTGGGCTTTTGAAAAAGCATTTTAATCGATAAAGAAAAATTCTTAAAACTATCTAACTGCCACATGGCACATAGAACTTACGTTTTTATTTTCGATAAATTTGTTATTTAAATTATTAACAATTTTATCAGCAGGCACTGCAGCTTCAGAAACGATCTGTGGATAAAACTCTTGAGTCATTGTTGAAAACGCCTGTTGTGACTCTGGAGTCATGCAACCATAAAGCTGAGCTAATACATTCAATTTTTCGCCACGACCTTGAGCCATCTCTACTGAAAGATCTGAATGATTGACCTCAACAAAATATTCAATCTGTTTATCGTTGTTAACAATACCACTTGCAGAGCAACCAGATGTTCCCGAAGTAATTCCCAAAGGTTGTGATGAAAATGTACCATTGGTCGTCAGGGCAAAAAGCTGCATCAATTTAGAATTTTTTTGAATGATAAGGCTGCCTAGACCACAACCAGCATCGCCTGCGGCATGAGCTTTAGGTGCTGACGCAAACGCCAATAAAAAAGCTACTAATACAGAAACCGTGGTTTTTCCTAAAAATTTACTCACATGATCCTCCTTGATAATGAGATAAAAATCTCAGTTGTTATTAAAACTTTACCATTACTCGCGGTAACACCCTTGTTATAATCTCACTTAAGCTGCTCAGTCTTTATAACTCTAAAGCTCTCATCCTGCTCGATCCTGCGTACAGCGTCTCGTTTAAGATGCTGACAAATAACTCTGGGTTACTGCTTTACAAATAAAAAATCCCTTTTTCATCCGCATACAGGATGACTGGTG
>CAZMVK010000083.1:0-5923 GCA_964569545.1 uncultured Bdellovibrio sp. | reverse complement strand
ACCCCAATTATGTCTATAAAATGTTAATGGAACAGACTAAAAAATCATCGCCTTCAGCTCGCAATAAAATGATGGACCTATTGTCCCATCGTGAGCACTCAGAAACGGAAATTAGGCTCAAGCTAGAGGGCCAGTTTTCAAGTGACGAGATTGACCAAGCCATCAAATTTGGTAAAGAGAAAAAATGGATCCCCAGCAATCCAGACGAAGCCTATCTGTTGTCTGAAAAATACGCCGAAGTGTTACGCAGAAAAGGCAAAGGCATTGAGTTCATCAATCAATATTTGGAAGAAAAAGGCCTACCCACGATCACCGCCTCAACAGATGACGAACTTGAAAATATTCAAAAACTTATTAGCAAAAAATTTCCGCAATTTTATCAAAAACAAGTAGCTGGACAAAGACAGCTGTCGAACGATATGAACATTGGCCATGCCGATGAGGATGCGTCTCTAGATTTTCAAAAAGAACAGTTGCAAGCCAAGATCGCTCGATTTTTAATATCACGTGGATTCAATTCAGAAATAGTCAGAAAGGTTTTATATGACAACTCAGCAGAATAAATCTTCAAGCATACCTTTTCTAAGCAGCAGCCAAATTCGCCAAAGATTTATTGATTATTTTAAAAAACAAAATCATGCAGCCGAAAGCAGCTCTTCGTTAATACCTGAAAATGATCCTACTTTGCTTTTTGCAAATGCCGGCATGAACCAATTTAAAAATCTTTTCTTAGGTCTAGAACATCGTGATTACAAACGTGCCGTGACTTCACAAAAATGTGTCCGCGCCGGTGGTAAACACAATGACTTGGAAAATGTTGGTTTTACCGCTCGTCACCATACGTTTTTTGAAATGTTGGGAAATTTTTCTTTTGGTGACTATTTTAAAAAAGATGCCATTCATTTTGCTTGGGATTTTCTGACTAACGATTTGAAAATTCCCAAAGAGCGTCTTTACGTCACTGTTTTTGAAACCGACGACGAGGCCGCCGACATCTGGCACAATCAAGAAGGCGTACCTCGCGAACGTATATTCCGTTTTGGCGAAAAAGATAATTTCTGGCGCATGGGCGAAACCGGTCCTTGCGGCCCTTGCACTGAAATATTTTATGACCACGGCCCACACGCCGGCAAAGAAACCGATCCATTCAAGAGCATCGCAAATGGTGAAGATCGTTTTGTCGAAATTTGGAACTTGGTCTTTATGCAATTCTATGAGAGCGCTCCGGGTGTTATGGAACCATTGCCTAAGCCCTCTGTCGATACAGGCTCTGGCCTTGAGCGTGTTGTCGCTGCAGTTCAAGGAAAATTAAACAATTATGATACGGATTTGTTTTGGCCAATGATTCAAAAATCTACAGAGATCTCTGGCAAAACTCACTTGTTAAAAGAACTCGAAAAAATGAATACCGAAGGTATAAATTATTCGGGCTCAACAGAAATCAAACAACAAATCGCAGCTCTGCGAGTCGTTGCTGATCACGTTCGATCATCATCGTTTTTGTTAGCTGATGGAGCTCTGCCATCCAACGAAGGACGCGGTTATGTCTTAAGACGTATCTTACGTCGCGCTATTCGTTTTAGCCAGAATTTGGCAAATGGTCAGCCTTTCTTGCCACAAATTGCCGAAGTTCTCATCCAAACCATGTCCCCGTTTTATCCAGAACTGCTTCAACGCAAAGATTTAATCTTAGTCAACATTCGCGATGAACAAGAACGTTTTATGTCAACCCTTGAGGCCGGCACCACCATGCTCAATCAAGAATTGGAACGTTTGAAATCCAAAAAACAAAAAACAATTTCTGGCGAGTTGACCTTTAAACTTTATGACACCTATGGCTTTCCCGCAGATTTGACTCGATTGATTGCAGCTGAGCAAGGTTTTGAAATCGATGAAAATGATTTCGAAAAACACATGGACCAAGCTCGCGAAAAAGCAAAGGCCAGCTGGAAAGGGCGAGGAATTTCTTCAGATCAAGCTCACATCATCACTCTGGCACAAAATCTTGTTGATCAGAAAAAGCAAACTGTCTTTACTGGTTATGAAAAATTGCAAGACGAATCCACTGTTTTAGCTTTGTCCAACGGGACACAGTCTGTAACCAGTCTTAAAAAAGGAGAACATGGTTTGATCGCAATGGAGAAAACTCCATTTTACGCTGAAGGCGGCGGTCAAGTTGGTGATCAAGGAATTATTCAAACTAAAACTGGAAAGGCTTCGGTAGAGAACTGCACCAAACACAATGATATTTTTCTACACCACATAGTTGTCACCGAGGGCGAAATCAATAACCAAGGCCATGCACAGCTAACAGTTTCAGACAGCGAACGCAGAGCCACTGCGATCCACCACTCAGCGACCCACTTGTTACATTCGGCTTTAAGAAAAGTTTTAGGTACACATGTCACTCAAGCCGGACAAATGGTTGATCCTCACCGATTGCGTTTTGACTTTACTCACGGCAAAGCTTTGACCTCAACTGAACTGCAACAAATTGAAAAATTAATTGATACTGAAATTCAAAAAGCAATCACCGTACAATCCCAGGTCATGAGCCACAGCGAGGCTTTGAAAACCGGAGCTATGGCTTTGTTCGGCGAAAAATATGGCGACCAAGTTCGCGTGCTATCGATGGGTGATTTTTCCACTGAACTTTGCGGCGGAACGCACATTCACAATACAGCGCAGATCCGAGTATTTAAAATTGTATCAGAATCAGGAGTCAGCTCGGGCGTTCGTCGAATCGAAGCCCTTGCCGGAGAAACTGCATGTCATTTGTTATTGAATGGTTATCAAGATTTCAGCGAAGCTCGCAAAACAGCAGGTCTTGATTTATCTTGGGAAAAAATCATTGATCAAAAATTTGAAAGCACCGCACATTTTATCGAAACCAAAAAAACAGAAATTAAAAATCTGGAAAAAGAAATTAAAAAAATCCAAGGTGGACAAATCAATTTAGATGAGCTGATAGCTTCTGCAAAAACATTCTCTTGTGCTGGACAAAAAGCTCAAATGATTTTTGCAGATTTAAAGCTGGATGATCGCGAAGTCCTTGCTGACATCGCTGATAAATTGAAAAATAAAATTTCTTCTGGTGTTGTTGTGATCGTAGGCCAAGGCCAAGATAGCCACCCGATCATCATCAGCGTCAGCAAGGATTTAAATAAACAGATTTCAGCAGGAACCTTATTAAAAGAGATCGCGCAACACATGGGTGGCAAGGGTGGAGGACGTCCAGATTTTGCTCAGGGTGCGGCCCCTCAGCGAGATAAACTTCCTGCAGCTAAAAATTGGTTGGATTCATTCTTAAGTGGGCTTAGCTAGGATCTTACTTACTTATGGCTCTTTAATGTCATTTAAAAATGTCAGCAAGTTCGACGAAACATCTCAGTTCCCTCGTTCAACTACACTTGATTGAATTATAAAATGTTTGATTAAAAAATACTTACGGTGTCGTCGGCAGATTGAATTGCAAGATCTCACCGTTATATGTAGACAAAAACATGGTTGCATTATCCTTAAATGTCATTTGATTAGGGCCGGGTGTGAGAACGAAGCCTGCCGCCGTGCGAATAGAAAAATGGTCAGTCGTATTATCACACCAAGATTTTCCTGATGAAATATCATAGCAATAAAGCCCACCAGACGCTTTAAAATACCAAAGCTGAGAACCATCTGGTGTAAATTCATAGCTTAAAAATGAACTAGAAGATAGAGTCAACAGAGTTCCAAGAGTTGCAGTTGTCGTATTATCCGGCGTTGTAATGTATCTTATTTTTGCATTTTCAGCGAAATAAAGACGATCGTTCGATGACTGATAGTTAACGTAACAAGCAGCTGTTGCACGACAACTCGTCCACAGCGGAGCTGCTGCCACGGCACCGGCGGTGGTGATGTCAGCACTAGCTGCCGAGTTGGTGCTAGCTAAATAATTTCCGCCTAAAATAATCGGGGTGATGGAATTTGCAAAATCCATATACCGAATTGAAATAATTGGATCATACCCAACAGCAACATAACTCGGCAAAATAAACAAACCATTGTTTTTTAATGCAAAATTTTGTGAACCTGCATATGGAGAAAGTCCGTAATTTGCTGGATTAACTCCGCTTGCGGCTGTTTGTATGTTAGCATTGACCGACTGATTTGTTCTGCGAACAATTTTATTGTTCGCATCAATTGAAATAACATCATGGTTGGCTCTCATCCACGGAAGACCAGAACTATCAAACATCAAAGGTTTTCCATTACCACCAGTATATGGACTTCCCATACTTAGATTTTTTGAAATTGTTGTTCCCGTAACTGGCGTTGCCGCCAAACGGACTTGATTCCCCCACAGCACATTGATCAATCCAGTCGTCGGATGAATATATCCAAAAGTTACGCCTGCTGATTCTGCAAAATAGAGCCCTTCGGGAAAAGCAGCTTGGTTACCTTCAGTCGCTTTTTTATAATAAATTCCAGAGAAAGCACCTCTAGATAAATTTTTATTTAATCCATCACCATAAAAAGGTGGCGTACCAAAAACTGTTCGCAGCTGATTATTGCCATCAAAATAACGAATAGAATAATTAGAACTCGCATTGTTACCAGATCCATCAGTAAAATATAGAACCCCAGAGCGTAATTGAAATTGAGTAATTACCAACCCACAATAGGCGGTTGTCGCTGCTCCATCTAAAGAACAACCAGCTGCAGACGAATTAGAAGTGAATACCTGAGTTGCAGTATCACCGTTTGCACCCGCTGCATTGACCAGTACTTTTTCAACTCCGGTACTGTTATTTCGATAAACATATCCATCTACAGGATTATAAACGCCAAGACCGATACTACCGGGATTTGAAATATTGCTACTATAGGCAATCCCGTTAATAATCTTATATCTTGCGGCGCTATACGGTAACACCAAAATCTTATTGCCATTGCCCCAAGGCAGAATCGTAGAATAGCCAACGAAAACTGAACCTGACAATGCAGGCTGAGAGTAAGCCGAACTACCTGAGGTTAAACTTCCAAAAGTACAATCACCAATAATTCGAGTAGTAGCCCCAACCGTACCATCCGAATTTTGTGCAATCTTCACAATTCGCTTACCAACTGTGGCATAAGTTCCAGAGTTTACTGCCACACCACCACAGTAGGTCCATACATACAATGAATCTAGCTCATCAAAATTGTAGCCACCCGATACAATTTGCAGCGAAGTAGCTACTCCACCACCATCATCATCTAAGCCTCCTCCGGCATATTTACGGACCCATGAATTATCTAAATCTATCTGATAAATCACCACCGAATAAGTACCAGAGTACTCGCCAATATAAAGTCGTCCTTTTGAGTCAAAAGCCAAATTCAAATATCCGCTTGAAATAGAGAATACAGGTGAAGCAGGAAGTGGTCCATTCGTCGGGAAATTTGAAGTTCCATGCACTATGAAGGTAGAAACAATTCCTGTTTTAGCATCAAGCTTACGCAAGCCTGCTGTATCAACTGCATAAATATCACCATTTTTGGGGTTTATCGCAAATTGTGAATAAAGCCCAGATCCATAAATTGAGGCCGCCATTCCTGTACCTCCGTCGCCTCGATTTTTACTTCCAGCATAGACACTCCAATTTCCTGTATTAAAAGGCTGACTTGTAACAACAGTCGAAGTATTTCCTGCCGAATCACGAGTAACGGCTTGCAAACGAAAATAACTTGAGCTTGGAGCATTAAATGTTGTGATCGTACCGCTGCCAGTGGTTGGATTCCCCGACAGACCACCAACCCAAGTTCGATTAGCGGCTGTGGTAATATCTAAATTGGTTGTGATATCTTTCCACGTTGCATTATTGGTTGTGTAGGAAATATTGATCGGATTGTTATCAAGACCTTCGACATCACTGACCGACCAAGAAATTGTCAGCGCATCACC
>CAZMVK010000082.1:0-15678 GCA_964569545.1 uncultured Bdellovibrio sp. | reverse complement strand
CCTGTTCTGTTGAGCCAAGCAGTGCCTGATAGCGAAAAACAAAAGGCAAACTCACCTTGATGACCTCAACCCCATCTTCGATTTGCAATTGCCAATTCCAACCGTACAAATCTTTTATTTGGATATTGGAAATTGCAACAGAACTTGCCAAAACACTCATCTGCTTTTGCAAACTGGAATGTAAAAATTGAAGCAACTCTTTTTCATTATTAAATATTGATTGCGAAAATTCACCAGATACATCAGCAGCAGCTTGTGTGATCACAGATTGCATCCATTGATCAACGATAGTGAGATTAACTACCATGCCAGATTCGGCATCTAAAACAGGAGATGAGCTTCGAAAAAAACCTGCAGACCACTCATAGGCCTGCAGCACTTGCCCCACCCGACAGAGCAATGATCTCTGTCGGAAAAACGAAAGTTTTGACACCGTCAAAACCCTATTACTTTGCGAACAATTGATTATTACGCTCGATATGAGCTGATTTTTTCAACTGCTCGACCCATGCACCAAACAACTCAGACATACGCTCTTTTGACAACGAAGCGACCTGACCCTCTGGCTGAAAGCTTGCGTCTTTTTTATCAGCTTTCCATTTCAAAACAAATTTCTGAGCACCATCTCGTACGATTTTTGAACCATAAGGATCTGCTGAAGTTAAGCGAAAAGCCTCACTACTTGCTTGCTGACTGCCAAGCTTAGGAACAACATCAACACTCAAATCAAAAAATCCAGTCTCTTCCCAGTTTGCATTCATTTTCTTAATCAATGCTTCTACTTGATCTTTGTTTTTTTGCGACAAAGCATTGTCCAATTGCTTGATGTCTTCTTCAAAAAGATCGGAAGCAATATTTTTTTGTGCAATCGAAACCTTGACCTGATCCAAAGTTTTCTCTTGAGCCTGGTGTTTTTCTAAAACCTTGATCAAGTGATAACCGAACTGAGTTTTAACTGGAGCACCAATCTCACCAATTGACTGAGAAAAAGCGGCGGCATCAAACTCTGGAACCATACGACCTTTACCAAAAAATCCCAAATCACCATTTTTAACTTTAGAACCTTCATCTTGAGAAAATTCTTTGGCTAATTTTGCAAAGTCTTCTTTCTCCGCTCGTTTTTTCAATTCATTGATCTTATTCAAAGCATCAGTCTCTGTGGTTTTATCATCGACCTTGATCAAAATATGTTGCGCACGAACCTCTTCAGGAATCGAGTACTCGACCTTATTTGCTTTGAAATCAGCTTCAACACGTTTCATAAATTCAGCGTCAGCAAGTTTAGCTTGAGCATCTGCCTCTGATACTTTGATATTTTTTGTCACAGTCTCTTTATCAAGACGAACAAAAGACACATTCAATTGATGCTCACGCAAAGCTTGAATTTTTTGTATTTCCAAATCCAAAGGACGTGCGGTTACTTCAAATAATTGACGAGCTCTTTGAATCGCTTTTTCTTTGCGGATTTTTTCTTCAAAATCAGCCGCATTCAAATGATTCGCCTGCAACACTGCAAAATAAAGATCCCGATTGAATCGACCATCACGTTGAAAAGCAGGAATCTCTTTAACCAAAATCTCTTGAATTTCAGCATCCGTGGTTAATACACCCTCACGTTTTGCACCTTGAGAAATCAACTCTTGCGAAATCAAAGATTCAAGAGCCTGTTGTCGCAAAAACTGACGCTGGGCATCGCCCATGCCGCTGCCACCAAACATTGGCGCATACATTTGCTCCAACCTTGCAACTTCAGAACTTAGGTCTGCAATTGGAATCATGGCTTGATTGACTTGTGCAGCAGATCCACCTGCACCACCTGAAATACGACTGCCAACACCAAAAAGCACAAACACCAGTATGATCGCTCCAAACAGAACCATAGCGATAATACTTTTAAAGGTACTTTTTTTAGTACCTTTGTTATTTTGAAATGCACCTTCAACTTGTCGGCGAAACTGTTCAATACGACTCATGCGAACTCCTTGAAAAAATCAGTGACTAGTATCTGTCTGAAGCACCAAAGTTTTCAATCAATTTTTTTAGAACTCATCTCATAAATTCTTCCGAAGTGAAAATCGCTAAATTGGGATAAGTTCTTACAAAGACTGTTTGGAATCGGCTCATCTTTTTGCTAGCGTTAAGAAAACAGGAGTGCATCTTGAATTTTCTCAACATCAACTTAAAAAAATTGATCACAATCCTATTTGTGATTTCGCTGCCGCTTGTTAGCATTAACACTCAACAAAATACGCTGAATACCGGCTGGTATGATCGTCCATTCAGCTTTTTAGCTTCTATGACGCAACAAGGATTTTATGCCTTTAGCGACGGAGTTCGTTCGACCACACTACTTTACTTGGACCTAATCAATCTCAAAAGAGAAAGTGCTCGGCTTAAAAGTGAAAACTTTGAGCTTTTGACACGCCTTGAGGCAATGGCCGAGTTGAAATCTGAAAACAATCGGCTTCATCTTTTGTTTGATTTCAAAACTGCAAGTAAAATGGATTTGATTGCTGCTCGAATCATGAGCAAAGATCTAGTCAGCGATCACAACACAATTCAAATCAACAAAGGGACTCGCCATGGATTAAAATCTGGCCAAGCCGTAATCACAGTCCACGGCGTAGTTGGTTATATATTCAAACCAGAACCATTCACTTCGCAAGTTCTACTGATCACGGATCGCTACTCTGTGGTGGATGGTATTATTTCACGCAGTCGAGCTCGTGGAATTGTTGAAGGTAAAAACAATTCAAGCTGTGCAATGAGATACGTGGAAAAATCTGAAGACGTAAAAGAAGGCGATATCATAGTCACCAGCGGCTTGGACAATATTTTTCCGAAAGGCTTCCCTGTTGCCACTGTTGTAGCCGTAGAAAACAAAGCTTTCTCGGTTTCTTTAAAGGTCGATCTAAAGCCTATTGTTGATCCGGATAAAATCGAAGAAGTCTTTGTCGTTTTAAATGCTGCCAATGAAGATATGTCAGAGAAAATGGCGCTCAACACAGAGACATCAAACCCAGCAGATATAAAAATAGAGACAACAACTGAAGTAAAGAAAAGCAACGAACCAGAGAAAATAAATAGATAATCTGCCTATATAAATTCTTTGGCTGGAGTGTAACGCAATGTCGAATTTCTTAAGAAATAATTTTCTCAATCTCTTTATACTGCTTGTGCTGAGCCTTTTGTTATGTGGCTTTCAAACAACTTTTTGGTTTCAAATGTTTGGCCATTTCCCATCTCCGCTGTTGTGGCTAAATCTAGTGCTTTATCTTATTTTATATCGCCGATCGGAAGAAAGCATTTTTCTAATTTATTTTATCGCTTTGGTGATCAAACCTTTTACAGCAATGCCTATTGGAATTTTGTGGTTAACACTGTTGGTTCTGCACACGTTGATGTTGTTTGTTAAAAAAAGAGTCTTCTGGCCCAGCACTCGATACTTTTTATTTGCCAGCCTTGGGCTCAGCTTAGGTTATCACATCACTTATATTTTAATTTCTAGATGGCTTGATCACAATCCAACGCAAATTAATTTCTTCCATCGCTTATTGGAAATAATCTTTACCACTCTGAGTGCAACACCAATGTATTATCTATTAACTTGGGTGGATCGCTGGACACAAAAAGAAACCCTACCTGAGAGCAGCGGTGGTGAGTTATGAGTGCTGAATATATCACGAACCCCGAAGAGGCCAAAGAATACCTACCCCGTTATCGCCTTTTCTATGGAACAATTCTTTTTACTTTTGTCTTATTCACCTGCAGGCTTTGGTTTTTGCAAGTCATAGAAGGCGCTGAGCTGCGCGAGTTTTCAGAAAAAAATCGTATCAAAAAAATAAAGATCAGCGCCCCCCGTGGCATGATGGTAGATCGTAATGGCAAAATCCTGGTTGAAAATCATCCAGGTTTTGAAGCCGTGTTATCACCTCAATATATTAAAGATCTCGATGCGATTGCCAACACCGTAGCCCCGATCATCGGTATGGAACCACTCAAGCTAGTACAAAAGGTGCAGAAATCTCGCAAACAAAATGGCCCATTTGGACAGATCAAACTCAAGGACAACCTTAGCCGTGACGAAGTTTTTCGTTTAAAACATATTCGTCTAGACACTCCGGGATTGGATATTCGCGAATCCGTGGTGCGCTATTATCCATTGCTTGAAAATGGTGCGCAGGTTTTCGGTTACGTCGCTGAAATTTCTAAAAAACAGATTCCTCTTTACAATAAAAATTTTAAAGGTGAAATCAGCTTTGAACAAGGGGATTTGATTGGTCAAAATGGCCTGGAAGAAGTTTTGGAACGACACATCCGTGGCGAAGATGGCACTCAATTCATTCAGGTCGATGCTTTTGGACGTGAAACCACCTCGAACACGCCAAATATCTACGGAGAACAAATTTCAGACAAAGAGCCAATTCCTGGTAACAATATCATATTGACGATTGATAAAGATGTGCAAGAAGCCGCATACAAATCATTCAAAGAAAATGATCGTATTGGCGCTCTTGTTGCGATGAAATCCAATGGTGAGATATTAGCGTGGGTCAGTGCTCCGAGCTATGACCCCAATGAATTTGCCAGAGGCATTGGTTCGCAGCTTTGGGCAAAACTGGTTACTGATCCAAACAAACCACTGCGCAATAAAGTTGTTCAAGATCATTACTCGCCAGGCTCTACCTTTAAAGCATTTATGGCGCTGACGGCTCTGCAAGAACAAGTTATCACACCCACAACCATCATCAATTGCCCTGGTTCTTTTGCTTTTGGTAAACGTTTGTACCACGATTCTTTAAAACAAGGTCACGGGAATATCAATGTGGTGCAAGCGCTGGAAGAATCCAGCAACGTCTTTTTCTACAAGATGGGCATCGCTCTTGGTATTGATAAAATGCATAAATATATTTCTCAATTCGGTATTGGACAAAAAACTGGAATCGAATTACCACGAGAAATCCCCGGATTGATGCCATCAGCTGAATGGAAAAAAGCAGCTCTGGGTGAAGAATGGCAAGGCGGAGAAAATCTCAGTATTGCCATTGGACAGGGTTTTGTACAAGCTTCACCCATACAAATGGCTATTGCCTATAATGCTGTTGGCTTAGAAGGCAAGGTCTACAAACCTTTCATCATCAAACAAGTCACCGACAAAGATGGAAAAATCTTAATGGAAAACCAAGAAACGTTGGTACGTGATTTACAAAAACCTCAGGCCAACGGCGCATTCATCAGTGCTGAAAATTTTAAGGTCGTCAAAGAAGGCTTACGTCGAGTCGTCAACGGCGAGCACGGCACGGCTCGTTCTTTAAAAATTCCTGGCGTACAAATGGCGGGAAAAACTGGAACATCTCAGGTCATGGCATTCTCTGCCAGCGACATTTACACTCGTTGCGAAACAAGACCATTCAATCAACGCCACAATGGTTGGTTTATTGCCTGGGCTCCGGCTGAAAATCCTGAGATTACAGTTGCTGCATTGGCTGAGCATGGATGTCACGGAGGATCCGCTGCCGGCCCTTTGGTTCGTGATACAATTCGCGCTTATTTTGAAAAATATCATCCAGAAATTATTGCTGAAGCTTTAAAAAATACTAAGCAAGCTAAAAAACCCGTTAAAGCAGAAGAACCTCCTCGCGTTCAAGAAGGTGAATAATGGATCTCTCAATGCAAGTCGAAGAACGAACATTTTTTAAAAGAATCGATTGGAACTTTGTTCTGGTCATTCTAGCTCTGAATGTCGTGGGTTTGATCAATCTTTATAGCGCTACACATGGACCGCACTCGGCAGATGTTGAACCTTTATTTATCAATCAATTGGTATGGCTGGCCGCTGGTTGGAGTTGTTTTTTTATCGCCACCCTCATTGATTATTCGATCGTTAGCCGTCTCGCCTATGCCGTTTATTTTCTCAATCTTGGTGCTATATTATACGTTACTTTTTACGGCAAAATAGCTCTTGGTGCTCAACGTTGGATCAATTTGGGTTTTTTCAATTATCAACCCTCTGAAACCATGAAGCTGTGTTTGATTATGGTCATGGCCAAAATTATGTCACGCAGAAGCTCCGAAGGTTCGGGCCTGAAAATGAAAGATTTGTTTGTACCTATGTTATTTATCGGCGCTCCCTTTCTTTTGGTCGTCGAACAACCAGATTTGGGCACAGCCATGATGTTGTTAGCAATCGGTGGAACCATCATTTTGTTCTGCAAAGTCCATCGCAATATCTTGATCACTCTGACCTTGGCGGGAATGATTCTTTTGCCGATGGCTTGGAAATATGCACTGCGCGATTATCAACGAGCTCGTGTGACTAATTTTTTATCTCCAAATAATGACCCACGCGGCAGCGGCTACAACAGCATACAATCCAAGATTGCAGTTGGCAGCGGCAAATTTGTCGGTAAAGGTTTTCGCAAGGGCACACAATCCCAGCTAGAGTTCTTACCCGAGCGTCACACAGATTTTATTTATTCCGTACTGAGCGAAGAACATGGCTTCTTGGGCAGCACAATGACACTGGGCTTGTTTTGTATTTTGTTTATTATTGCTATTCGCATTGCTTCAACCGCTCGTGATAAATTCGGAGCGCTACTCGCCGTGGGCGTGATTGGTTACGTCTTTTGGCACATGTTTGTGAATATGGGCATGGTTATCGGACTGTTACCAATTGTCGGCGTTCCATTACCACTGCTCAGTTATGGCGGATCCAGTATGCTAACAACCATGACCGGCCTGGGATTGATATCCAGCGCAGCCTACAGGCGTTATTTGTTTTAATACCTCACACTAATACGAGTACGCGTAGCCCAGGCCTACGCTGTACTCTGTAACTTTGGCCGTAGTATCATTACTCATCAAACGGATGTTAGAATCACCACTGGCATAGTTGACATACCCACCAAAGCTGCTACCACTTTTTGTTTTAAAACCTAAAAATCCACTGGTTAATGCAACAGGTTTATCAAAAAATGGAAAGCTTGAAATTACACTGTCCGCAATAAATCTGTAATTGATATACCGTCCCTCAATTCGGTTGTACGCAACCCCACCCGTAAAGCCCATCGTTGTGGCCTCTAAAGCCACTCGCATCAATGTGTTCGTTTTATTGTTCACGTCCTCATCAGGATTTGTATACATTATGCTATTAGCAAAAATCATTTTTGCGTAACTGGCCTCTAAACGAAAACCGCCGCCCTTTGAGTTTCCAGTTTGATATGAAAATCCACCACCAAATTTTTTGTGTTCATATTTTTTACTTGATGAGCTGTTGTAATCAGCCAAAGAATAGCTTGAGCTCTCACTGATATACGTAATCGTCTCTTGAATGTTTTGCGCAAAAAGTCCAACCGCAAAACTTTCAACTAAAAAAAACGTAGTTCCTAAACCAACTCCTAGTTCTTTTACTTCATTGCCGTAACGATAACCACTATCCGAACTGGATCCGAACTGAACTTCAGATTTATATTTTAACTGCGGATAAAAAAATGAAATTCCAAATTTTATTTTGGGACTGACATGATAAGCTAGATTGAACAAATTATTAAAAATACCAATGTCGTCTTTTGTTTGCATCGATTTATCAGCAGGCGAGGTTGTGATCTTGCCGACATTGTACGACAAATAAAGTTCTGGAACTAAAAACTTGCCACGACCAGCAATAACGAACTCATATCTTTGCAAACTGATCTCGCGGGTCCAATCAGCCTTATCGCTGGAGTTAATATTACTTTGATAAATTTGTTCGGATATTAGTTACTGATACAAATGGACTGATCACACCAAAATCTCGCGTTGCCGCAGCAGCAGGATTCTCGCCAATTGACGCCGGATTGAACGATGCTGTGATATTTTGTGCGTGCACAGTTATTGATGTCATAAAAAATAAGAATACAATTAAGTGCATCTGAATATGGTAACAAAATAATTTTCCAGTAACACTGGAACTTGCTTCTGACTGGCTTAGGTCTAGCAGATTTTTGAGAAACTCTTCCGACCGTCCAGCTCGATCTAGGGTGTGTCCTCATTTGATCGCCCTAAGTCAGCATCGGTGACGTTTTTAAGCCTATCGTCAATAGAACAAACAACAGCTGAGTTTTAATTAAAAAATACAACGACTTGAAAAAAACAGTTTTTTTGAAAAATGAATTTAAACCTATTATTAAGAACAATCTTAACAATTTCTTCTACTATTTTACCTGTCAAAAATACTAACAGGCGAATTTTTTCCACCACTCAAGTATTCTGCCAAACGGTCAGAAGAAATAAGAATAACAAATTCAACGAAATAGGTCTTTTAATATGAAAAAACAATTAATTGCGACTTTATTAGTGACGATGGCATCAGCCTCTTTCGCTGCACCTCTGGATACAACTATCAGCATGCTGCCAAGCACATCGTTTAGTTTTACTTCACCAAACAATGTGACAGAAAAATGCATCATACCGGCTCGATTGGTCATGGGACAAGACGACAGCAAAAATCAAAAAGATCTCAAAGAACAACAAGCACTTTGCGCATTGGATTTATACAAAGAACCAATTTGTCCAAAATTATATTCTACGAATCCTGGTATCTTAATCGAAAAAGCTCCGGATGGAATGAGCAAAGCCGACTTTGAAAAAAATCATTGTGGTTATAACGATGATTTTAAAAGTGTCATCGCAAAATTTAAACAAAGTGTCACCTGCAGCTATTCGCCCTCAGGACTGGCGGCTTTTGAAATAGGTCGAATTCTAGATATTGGACATATTCCACAAGTGGTTTTGCGCACAATGGATTTTAAAGAACATCAAAAAATTCGCGATAGAGCTTACAAACTGGATGTAAAAAAACGAATGACAAAATATTGGGATTCATTCAGCTCGTTATACGGACCACCGAAATCGCCTTTATTATTCACAGAAGACGGTCTCATCTATGGTCACCTGGCTAAAAATCCAAAAAACGAAAACTCCTACACAGAGATTAGCGGCGTTGGTGATTATTCAACACGTTATGAACGATTTGCTAAACAAGCACCTTTTTTAAAAGCTAGCAACAGCACTTCTCTTCTAAAACAAATCAATTCAGATAAAATGCTGGACCGTATTTCTATAGCACTGCAAATCAAAGAAGTTTCCGACATGGTGCTGATTGATTATTTACTGGCACAAGATGATCGCATCGGAAATATTCATTACAAATTTAAATGGGCTGTGGTTGAAAATGGCGATTTGAAATTTTATGATTCCAACAGCGAAATTATTCTGAAAAACAAAGTGCGAGTTGGTAATTATAAAAACCCATACACAGGACTGGTTCAGGTGCCAGCTGAAGAATTAAAATCAATGCAGCCAAGAAATGGTTTTCTGGTACGCATGATTTTGCTAAAAGATAATGACTGCGGAGTTAATACTGAAAAACGCAGCAACAAAATGAAAGCTTTTGATTACCTTTCAAAACTGCGACATATGAGTGCTGAAACCTATCAACGATTTATTGCATTTGCTAACTTTGTTGAAACGAATACCAGCCTGGTTCAAAACCATTTCATCAATGATTTAAAATTCCGAATGGTTGATTTCTTACAAGATAGAAAATCATTCATACAAAATTTAAAAGCGGCTAAAAAAACCTTAATTGAAAACTGCAAAAACGGTAGCTTACAATTGGATGCCGACCCTGAAGCCTATACGCAAGAAAATCCAGATTTTAGCCACATCAATTGCGAATAAATCTTGGGCGAACAAATATTGAATTCGAAAAGGAACCAGCCATTAATCAGATAAAACAAATAGACAATTGGACAAGAACTCACGGTACAAAATAAAAAGGATTTAAATGAAACCACAAATAACAATTATAAAATTTCTTTTAGCTTTCAATGTCTTTGTGCCATTGACTAGTTTTGCGGTACAAAATGTGGATCTTTACACAGCTCACAATAAAGATGGCGCCTACAATGTCAGAACAGTGATGCCAGGAATTCTTTTTCGCGGAGGATCTAGCAACACCTCTGCCAACCGCAATCCTTTGAGTAATGCACAGCTTTGCTCGCTTAGAAAAGATGGCATCACCAAAGCTTTTTATTTTTACTCTAAAGGTTTTTCTGGAAATAAAACTGTGAGCTGTGATGCTGGTGACATTCGTTACGAAGTGGCCTCAATGGGCAATCCAAAACATGTATTTCAAGAAATTAAAAAGTCCATTGATGCCAGCGAAAACCAAACACAAGGAACATTTGTTCATTGCTGGTTTGGTGTTCACGCCTCGGGATATGTCGCCGCCGCTGCCCTGGTGCAGTTTTGCGATTGGTCTTCATCTCAAGCCGTTGAATATTGGAAAGGCAATGTTCCTAAATCGATTCAATATGCAAAAGTTATCAACCAACTGAGAGCTTTCAAAAAATATTCTGATATTCCCGAGCTGAGCGAAGAACAAAAAAATAATTTTTGTCCAAAACAATATTTTAGATAATTAACGTTTACATACACTTTATATACAAAGGCGCTACTTATGATGAGAAAAACAAATACCAGATTTTTAAAGCTTACCAACTCTTCTCTGTTCACATTATTATTAACATCAATATGCACCTCAGCTTTTGCCGGCGTGATCAGCGGCGAGGTTCATGATTTAAAAACACCCTCTGGCAAAACTGAACATTGCATAATATTAGACAAAATTCCTGGTGGAAAATATTCTGATGGTGATAATGAAAAAGAACAAAGATTTTGTTCATCAGATCTTTACAGCCAAGATTTTGCAATCTGTCCAAAAACATGGAGCACCAGTGCCGCCCTTGTTGTTTACAAACTGGAGGGCACAGGCCAAACCAGACAGCAATTTGAAGCTAAGAACTGTCGACAAAGTAATGGCTTTAAAGCTCTTGGAAAATTTAAAATCACAATGAATCAATCAGGAACAAGCGGTACATTTTCAAAATCTTCGATGATTTATTACCACATGTCGAGACTGTTCAATTCTACCGTCGATATTCCACCTGCTATTTACCGCACCATTGATAAAAAATTAGTATGCTCTGTTGCTCAAAGAGCTAAAGGTCAAAGTGCGATGAACAGAACGGCATGGAAAATTATTTTAAATGCATGTGTTAATCCTGATTCCTATAAACCTGTTGATGACATTTTCACACCAGACCGTGAACAGTTCTTTGGCACCTTTTACAAAGGCAATGGTGATCGTTATAACTCAGAAATAAACAGCCCACGAAAAGCCGCATGGGGTGCTCCGCAAAGTGTGGAATTCCAAACCACAGCTGCCTATGCAGCACTTCGAAGCGAAAAAGATTTAACCCAAGCCATCAAAGCCGGTGAAGCTTCTGCACGCAAAATTCCAGTCATGAATAAAGATTTAGGCTCACAGCCAATAAACCCAGTACAAATGACTTATTGGATGAAAGAGCTCAGCGAAATTTCAATTTTCGATCACATTTTTAGCCAACAAGATCGCGTTGGAAATATCGATTTCAACTGGATTTGGCTGTGGGTAGATGCCGATGGCAAAGTCCAAAATGAAAAAGCCGACATCAGCACACTTGTTCGCGAAAAAGCCTTGAAAACACAAGCACCAGCTGAGATTGCGGCTTTCAAACCTATCTTGATTCAAAAAACAACAATCAAAGACAATGATGCTGGCGCACGCGCCTATGCCAATTTTGCACTGAAAGCCTCTATGGTTGCAAACCTAAGACACTTGAATGCAGATACCTATGCAACCGTGATCAATCTTGCAAAAGATTTCAAAAGCAACGGTCCCTTGTTACAATACTTTAAAAACACCTTTGATTTGCGTGCTTCAGAATTAAAAAGGTTAACTGACAACACCTTGGATGTTGCTCAAATCTTGCAAAAAAACTGTTCTGCAGGTTTGATCAAGTTTGATGTTAAACCTAAAAAAATGTTGAGCCAAGGTTCAGTCACAGCAGAAACCGTAGACTGTGCTAATCCGCAACCTTAACGACCTCATAAGTTTTCGGCGATAGCAAATTTGCTGCTATCGCCTTGAACTCAGATATGCTACAGAGACATTTATGAAATTTCACGAATCCACCATCAAAATAGATAATTTCTCTGAAATGGGCCTAAACCCTACCCTGCTGACAGCCCTTGAAAAAATGCGGGTGACAACACCAACCCCTATTCAAAGCCAAGCCACACCAGCGGCCCTAGATGGCTTAGACATTATTGGTATCGCACAAACTGGCAGTGGCAAAACCTTGACCTATGCCTTAGCCATAATGACCCATCTTGAAAAATATAAAAATGCACGCGCCCTGATTTTAACCCCTAATCGTGAAAATGCCGAACAAGTTCATCGCGTCTTTATGGCTCTCAGTGCTGAAATGCCCATGTCATTGTGTTTGATCGCAGCTGGCATTGCTAAATCATCATTCGACAAAGGCAAAGACAGCCAGGCCAGTCATCTCAAAAAAAATCCTCGTATTATAATCGCAACCCCAGGACGTATGAGCGAACATTTACGTAATAATAAATTGTTGATGCAGGGCTTGAGCGTATTGGTAATTGATGAAGCTGATCGCATGTTGGATCTAGGCTTTAAACCCCAGCTCGAATTTATTAAAAGCACCTTGCGTGGCGAGTGGCAGACCTTGATGTTTGCCGCAAGCTTTGGTCCTAAATCAGAACCTATCGCCAAATTATTTATGAAAGACGAAGCGGTTATGATTCGCGCCTCTTATTCGGAAAAACCAGTTGCCACCCTATCGCAAAAAGTTTTCTTTCTGACTGAACCACAAAAAAACAATCGCCTGATGGACGAACTTAAACGTATGAAGGGCAGCATCATGATTTTTGCTGACAGTCAACAAAACTGCGTCAGCCTTGGTCGGTTTTTAACTCACCATGAATTGTCTTGTGATTTTGTTCATGGCGATATGAACCCAGGACATCGCAATCGCGTGCTCAGAGAATTTCGTGAACAGAAAATTCAAATCATGGTCACCACTGATTTATTAGCCCGTGGTTTAGATATCGAACACGTCATGCACATTGTGAATTATGATTTGCCATTCAAATCCGAAGATTTTCTTCATCGCATTGGTCGCACCGCCCGTGCGGGACGTGAAGGCAGTGCTATGACCTTTGTGACCCCTGCCGATGGACGAACCTATCGCAAAATCAAAACCTATCTTGACGGTGCAGAAAAAGAAACTTTGACGGCAAAATTTAAATTTGACGACAAAGAACGCACAAAAACTGATGAAGCTTGATCCCACGTATATTTATTGTGATGCAAGCTTCAGTAAAATTTTTCAAGTGGCTGTTGTTGGCAGTTTGATTTTTCAAAATGAACATGATCATCAGCATATCTCTGCCGCTGAGGCAAAAATAAATCTCACACAAATTCGCGAAACAAACAATATCAGAGCAGAAATCAAGGGCGTGATTTTGGCTCTACAAACATTCCAAGAAGACGGACAAATAGACGGCCAAGCATATAGTCAGGCAGACTTTCAGAAACAGTCTAACAAGACTAATCATTGTCAATCCAAACAACCAGTCATTCTATTCACCGACTGTCAGACCTTATCTGAACTCATGAGACGACGAAAACATCTCGAGAAAACAAATTTCATCAGCAAAAGCAAAAACACCGAGCTTGCTAACGCTGATTTATATAAAGAATTTTATTTGCTCTATGACCAAATCCAACCAGAAATCCATTGGGTCAAAGGTCATACTGAAAAATCATCTCAGACAGCACAACAAAAAAACTTTTCATTTGTCGATAAAGAAGTCCGCTTAAAATTGCGAGCCATAGTCGCAACCCTGTCATAAAAATACTCTTAATAAATTATTAGCACTCATTTCCAAAATTTCCTCGGCAATGGAAATTGATAAATTTATCAATTTGCGGTCAGAGATTTTTTTGAGATGAGTTCTACATTATTTTTAGCATTCGTTTACTGAGAGATTTTATAAAAATCAGTTCCAGATTTTAAATAAAAAAAGGGAGCAAGTTTTAAACTGCTCCCTTTGATAAGGACGAAGATTAGGTCAGATTATTGTGACCGTGAAAAGACTGAAAAAAACTGTGCAAAACTATTTAAAGATCTCTTAAATCTAGATAAACAATTTTTCAGCCACCAGACAAAAACTTGGCTAAGCTGCTTTTTTTACAGCCACTGGGGTTGACGTCGGTTTGACCTCTTCCCGTCTTTGCACCGGCGTGTAATTGCCGTTCACTGGTCCTGTGTACACCTGACGTGGACGACCGATTTTTGCAGTACCGGATTCATTCATTTCTTTCCAATGCGCGATCCAACCTGGCAGGCGGCCCAATGCAAACATCACTGTGAACATATTCACTGGAATGTTCAAGGCGCTATAAATAATACCGCTATAAAAATCCACATTCGGGTACAATTTTTTCTCAATAAAATATGGGTCTTTAAGCGCGGCTTCTTCTAATTTTTTAGCGATGCCAAGCAATGGATTGTCCAACCCCATTTTTGCTAAAACTTTGTCGCAGGCTTTTTTAATCACGGTTGCGCGTGGATCAAAATTTTTGTACACGCGGTGACCGAAACCCATCAATCTAAAATCAGAAGTTTTATCTTTTGCCAAAGCGATATATTTATCAACATTACCACCATCTTCATGGATCTGTTGCAACATCTCCATCACAGCTTGATTGGCACCACCGTGCAATGGTCCCCACAACGCACAAGCCCCGCCACTGATCGACGCATAAAGATTCGCAGCCGAGCTGCCAATCATACGCACTGTCGAGGTGCTGCAGTTTTGTTCGTGATCAGCATGCAAAATCAAAAGAAGATTTAAGGCTTCAACGATTTCTGGAGCTGGCGTGTATTTTTCTGTCGGTACAGAAAACATCATATTTAAAAAATTTGCGCAATAATCTAAATCATTGCGCGGAGACACACGCGGTTGCCCAATAGAAGCTTTATAAGAATACGCAGCGATCGTTGGCAATTTCGCCATCAAACGAATGATGCTCATTTCAACTTGTTTAGGATCTGCTGGATTTAATGAATCTTGATAATAAGTCGACATGGCACAAACCACCGAGCTTAATATTGCCATCGGATGTGCATCACGAGGAAAGGCCTCATAGATTTTTGCCAAGTCTTCATCCACCATGGTGTGATAACGAATATCATGAGTGAATTTATTCAATTCAGTTTCTGTTGGTAAATGACCATAAATCAAAAGGTAAGAGACCTCTAAAAAACTAGAACGTTCTGCCAATTGCTCAATTGGAATCCCACGATAATGCAAAATACCTTTTTCACCGTCCAAGAATGTAATCGCACTCTGACAAGTCGAGGTATTAGCAAAACCATTATCCATGGTGATATAACCGGTCTGATCGCGAAGCTTTGAAATATCAAAAGCTTTTTCTTGTTCAGTTCCTTCGATCACTGGATATTCAAATACTTTACCTTCGATTTCAACTTTGACTTTCTTTTGGCTCATTGACGATCTCCTCTTGTTTTTGATTTTTCAACGACATATGTTCTTCGGCCAGTCCAGGAAAAAAGTTTAATGCCATTTAAAAACGTCAGCAATTCCGTATGACTTATTTTGAGCCGCAGCCAAACAGCTGATTTTTATATCATTTTCAATTTGGGCGTAGCCAGACCTTCGATGAGTTCGTATCATCTTGAGAAGAAGTGATTTAAATTT
>CAZMVK010000081.1:0-15763 GCA_964569545.1 uncultured Bdellovibrio sp. | reverse complement strand
ATACACTGAAGAGCCGCGCCCCACGTGGCTCAGGATTTCATTAGGAACCGCTGAGAAAATCAATACGAATTGAATTACCTGAAATTCATTTTCTCATTTTGAGTCGCTGCGGTACTGTTTTAAAGCCCAATAACATGTTGCTGCATTTGACCATTGACAAAAGCCCCTGCTGAATTCAATATCAGGGCAAGTCAACGCGTTCCAGGGCCCCGTTTTACAGGTTTGTAAAAATAACGGGAAGTCTGCTCAGCATCTTAACTCACAACAATTAGCACTTTGATAGTTAAGAGAGTTTGTTTAGTCCGATAAGTTTTTGATTCAATGAAAACGGTTCGGACGGTTGATCAAATTATCAATAACCCACACAATCTAAATGTTTATAAAAATAAAAAAATTAATTAAAAAATCAAAATAAAGAAAATTTAAGGAGAACAGGCTTGGCTAATAACAATGACAATAATAAAGAGGAAGTAGAAGTAGTTAAAAAACGTGGTAGACGACCAGCCGCAACTCCGGCGAGCGATTCCGCGGCCCCAGCAGCTGCTCCTCAAGAGTCAAAGCCAGAAGCTCCAGCTTCAGTGGCGCCAAAATCTGAACCAATAGAGTCCGCTCCAAGAGTCGAGACCCCAGCGGCAAATAACGAAAGTACTCCAGCCGCAGCGCCAGCTACGGCACCAGGTGCGCCAGCCGCAGGCGGATCGCCAACTAATCAAAATAATCAACAAAGTGGCGGTGGTGGTCAAAATAGACACCAACATCATCAAGGTTCAAAAAACCGTTATTTTGATAAGCGCAATAACAACAGCAGTAACTATAAAAATAATAATAATAACAATCGCCGTGATTTTCGCGCCGACAGAAACGACCGCAATGACCGCCATGACCGCCATGACCGCCATAATAACAATCCAGGAAAAAACTATGAAGAGGGTGTTGGCGAGAGCGGAAATTATCAGCAAGCTCCACCGGAAATGGAAATTGATTTCACAAGCATCAATTTGAGCGACGAGGAAAAAAGCTGGCTGAGTTCTAAAGATTTGAAATCTAAAAACATTGCGCAATTGACCGAGCTTGCAACTAAACTTAAAATTGAAAATGCAGCGGGCCTTAGAAGACAAGATCTGGTTTTTGAAATCCTGAAAAGATCCGCTCGCTTGGGTGATATTTACGGTTCAGGTGTTTTGGAAATTCTACCAGATGGATACGGTTTTCTAAGATCACCAGATTACAATTATCTACCAGGTCCTGATGATATTTATGTATCACCATCACAGATTCGTCGATTTGGCTTAAGAACGGGTGACACAATAACAGGAACAGTTCGTCCACCAAAAGAGGGCGAAAGATATTTTGCCCTACTCAAAGTGGATTCATTAAACTTTGAAACTTCAGAGGCCGGAAAAGATAAAATTTTATTTGATAACTTAACGCCATTATATCCAAACAGCCGTTTAAAGCTGGAGCACAACCCGGCAGACTTAACAACTCGAGTGGTGGATTTGATGGCTCCTTTGGGTAAAGGTCAGCGCGCATTGATCGTTGCTCCGCCAAGAACTGGTAAAACAGTTTTAATGCAGCACATAGCCAATGCGATTACCCACAATCACCCAGAAGTAAAACTGATAGTTTTGTTGATCGATGAGCGCCCAGAAGAGGTCACCGATATGCAGCGAACTGTTAAGGGTGAGGTTGTCAGCTCAACATTTGATGAGCCACCAACTCGCCACGTGCAAGTAGCTGAAATGGTTATTGAAAAGGCAAAGCGATTGGTTGAGCACAAACATGACGTGGTTATTTTGTTGGATTCGATCACGCGATTGGCTCGAGCTTATAATACAGTTGTTCCGCCATCAGGAAAAATTTTATCAGGCGGTGTGGACTCTAATGCTCTACATAAACCTAAACGTTTTTTCGGTGCTGCCAGAAATATCGAAGAGGGCGGTTCATTAACGATTATTGCAACAGCACTGATTGATACGGGTTCGCGCATGGACGAGGTCATCTTTGAAGAATTTAAAGGTACCGGCAATGCCGAGATCCACTTGGATCGTAAGTTGATGGAAAAACGTATATTTCCATGTATGGATATCAATAAGTCGGGCACTCGTAAGGAAGATTTGTTGATTGAAAAAGGCGAGTTAAATCGTCTGTGGATTTTGCGTAAAGTTCTTGCACCAATGAATGTTGTCGATGCAATGGAATTTTTATCTGACAAACTTGAGGCGACTAAAACTAATACGGACTTTCTAAAAGCTATGGGCGGCGGCGGAAGCGGTTCTTAAAAAAAGGTCTCGACAGAAGTAGGTCACTATGCTAAACCCTGCTTCTTCGATAAGCATAAGGAATAATTTATGAAAAAAGACATTCACCCAAAAGTTCACGATGTTGTATTTAAAGACATGTCATGTGACTTCACGTTTTTAGGCAAATCAACTATGTCATCTAAAGAGATGATCAAATGGGAAGACGGTAAAGAGTATCCCCTTTTGAAAGTTGAGATTTCTAGTGCATCTCACCCATTTTACACAGGCAAACAACGTGTAATGGATACTGAGGGTCGCATTGATCGTTTCAAAAAGAAATACGGCAGAAAATAATCTGCTTTTATTCTCTGCTTAGATTGGCAACTTTCTGAAGAACTGAATTACAGTTTGTTTTCAGACTTTTGTGTTTTCTAAATTTTGATAAATAAAAGTAGGATAAAAATTAAAATTAAAAATGCGGTCATAAGGCCGCATTTTTTTTGATATCAGATTGAAATTCATTTTGAAATTTCTCGCGTCGATTTTATTTTTAGGATAGCTTCAAATAGGTCAGCAATTTGCTTTTATTTTAAGGCAAATTAAAGTGATAAAGGATTTGCGATGTTTTCAAAATTAGAAGAAGTCGAATCTCGTTATGAACAGGTCAATATGCAATTGCAAAAACCTGACGTCGCCAGCAATCAAACTGCCTATCGCGCATTAATGAAAGAGCTTGCTGACCTTGAAAGCGTAGTTACAGTTTTCAGAATTTATAAAAAGAAAAAATCCGATGCTGAGGGCAATAAAGAAATTTTAGCTACAGAGAATGATGAAGAGCTTCGTGAGATGGCCAAAGATGAATTAAAAACTTTGGAGCATGAGCTTGTTGATTTGGAAAATCGACTCAAAATATTATTAATTCCTAAAGATCCAAATGACGACAAAAATATTATTTTAGAAATTCGCGCCGGCGCTGGTGGCGATGAAGCCAGCCTGTTTGCTGAAGAGTTGTTTCGTGGTTACACACACTTTGCTACGTCACAGGGATGGAAAGTTGAATTGCTGTCTTCATCAGATGGTAATGTCGGTGGTTTTAAAGAGGTCTGTGCGAGCATTTCTGGAACGTCTGTGTTTAGTAAGTTAAAATATGAGAGCGGCGTTCATCGTGTTCAACGTGTACCAAAAACCGAAGCTGCTGGCCGAGTTCACACCTCTACCGTGACGGTGGCGGTGATACCAGAAACTGAAGAAGTCACAGTTAAAATTAATTTAAATGATGTTCGTGTCGACGTGATGAGATCCAGTGGTGCTGGCGGTCAGTCGGTCAATAAAACCGAATCCGCAGTTCGTTTAACACACTTGCCAACCAATGTTGTCGTCTATTGCCAAGAGGGTAAATCACAAACATCCAACAAAGAAAAAGCATTCAAAGTTTTGTATTCTAAATTGCAAATGATGGAAGATGAAAAAGCAATTCAACAAGCTTCAGAGGTTCGTTTAGAACAAATCGGTACAGGCGACCGTTCAGAGCGCATTCGCACCTATAATTTTCCGCAGACAAGAATTACCGATCATCGTATTGGTTTGACGACTCACCAGTTGTCGACAATCATGGCTGGATCGTTTGAAATTTTAATTGATCCATTGGTGGCTCACTTTCAAGCGGAAGCATTGAAAAATCAAACAGCAAAGGCTTAGCCCATGATGCTGAAAGAAATTTTAGATAAAACAACGCAATTTTTTAAAGATAAAAAAATTCCGTCAGCACGTTTGGATGCAGAGATTTTGTTGTCTCACGGATTAAATCTTAAAAACCGAATGGATCTTTATCTGAAATTTGATCAGCCCGTAGGAGATGTAGAGCTTTCGGTGTGTCGTGAATTGGTGCGAAGACGTTCTTTGCATGAGCCCGTTGCCTATATTGTTGGGACAAAAGGTTTTTATAATCACGTATTCAAAGTAACCCCGGCTGTGTTGATTCCGCGGCCAGAAACAGAACTTCTAGTCGAACAAGCGTTTGAGTGGTTAGAAAAAAATAAAATTACAAAACCAAATATATTAGATCTTGGCTGCGGCAGCGGCTGCATTGGATTGTCTGTGTTGGCAAAATATCCAGAGGGAAATCTAACCATGGTGGATATCTCTGCAGAGGCTCTTGTTGTTGCCAAAGAAAATGCGGAACAATTTAATTTAACAAACATTCGTTGGATACAGGCAGATGCTGGCTCAGCGGCTTGTGTGGAAAAATTAAATGGTGAATTGTTTGATCTCATCCTGGCGAATCCGCCGTACATTGATATTCAAGATGTCAGAGTAGAAGAGACTGTAAAAAAATTCGAACCACAAACGGCGTTGTTTGCGCCCGATCAGGGTTTACATTTTTTAAAAAATTGGTCAGAAAAATTGCTTCCACATTTAAAACAGACATCTATGATGGGTTTTGAGATGGGCTGTGATCAGGGCCTAGAAATGAAAAATTGGTTTCAGACATTAGATGTTTTCGCGGATGTGCGAGTAGTTAAAGATCTATCAAGTTTGGATCGACATATTATTGGAGTTAAACATGGATAAAATGGTTGTTCAGGGCGGAGTTCAGCTCAATGGTGTCGTGCAAGTCAGCGGGGCTAAAAATGCAGCTCTGCCAATTTTGTTTTCTACTTTGTTGGCTGATGGCGAACATGTTTTTCACAATGTACCAAAATTAAAAGATATTGATTCGACCTTAGAACTTTTAAGTTCTTTAGGTTGCAAATGGTCATGGAATGATGATGACCTGCGAATAAACGTCAAACGCGCCGAATCCATGGAAGCTCATTATGACATTGTCAGAAAAATGCGCGCCAGTATTTTATGTTTAGGTCCGTTGTTAACCAAATATGGAGAGGCAATTGTGTCTATGCCAGGTGGTTGTGCGATTGGAACTCGCCCGATTGATTTGCATTTGGATGCGATGCGAGCGATGGGTGCTGAGATTTCTTTAGAAGAGGGTTATGTCAGAGCCTTTGCAAAAAAATTAAAAGGTACCACCTACGTTTTTGAAACAAGCACCGTTGGCGGCACTGAAAATTTAATGATGGCAGCAGCGTTAGCAGACGGCACAACGATTTTAGAAAATGCAGCCAAAGAACCCGAGATCGTAGACATGGCTGAATATTTAATTTTAATGGGAGCCAAAATTACGGGTCACGGAACTGGAGTGATCACCATCGAAGGTGTTGATAAATTAAAACCGGCAGAGTACTCGATCATGCCAGACAGAATCGAAGCTGGAACTTTATTGATAGCCGGAGCGATAACTGGTGGACAGGTCACAGTAGAAAAAATGGTTTCACATCATATTGATTCTTTGATTGGAAAAATGAAAGAAGCAGGTTTTAAGTTTAAAGTACAAGACAACTCTGTCACAGTTTTGCCTACAGCAAAAAATTTCAAATGGGGCGCAGTTGATATTACGACAAATCCGTACCCATTATTTCCTACAGATTTACAGGCGCAGTACATGGCACTGATGACCATCGCAGAGGGAACGTCGATAATAACTGAAACAGTTTTTGAAAATCGTTTTATGCACGTTCAGGAATTGATTCGTTTAGGCGCAGACATCACTCCAAAAACACGAGTAGCAATTGTGCGTGGTCAGAAAAAAGGCTTAAAGGGAGCTCCTGTAATGGCAACAGATCTTCGCGCAAGTGCTTCATTGGTTTTGGCTGGCTTGATTGCCGAAGGCGAAACTGCGGTCAGTCGTATTTATCATTTAGATCGTGGTTATGAAAAATTAGAAAACAAACTGTCATCTCTTGGTGCTAAAATTCACCGAATTCCGTAATCAACTCCCATAAATTTTAGGCAAAAAAAAGCCCCGTTCAAAATGGAGGGGGAGAACGAGGCTCTTCAGAAGCTATTCAATTTTTTGATTAGAACTTGAAGTCCCAGCCCTGTGGGAGGGGGTGGGCTGAGACTTTCGAAGACTAATTAATATTTAATTCATTGATTCCAAATACATAAAGTACTGGAATTTGCTCGTCACCAACTTGATCTTGTGGATCTTGATCAGGATTAAAAGCAGCAAGCTTTAAAGCCGGACCTGCGTGGTACTGAATTTCATGAGCAGCAATCTGAACTGTTTTGCCGTTGTAATCAGACAAATCAGATTTTGATTTTAACTTGTAAGCTTGTTCGTCAGCAGTAACTAAGAAAAGTTCTCCGTCGCCGCTCAAAACAATTTCACCAGAAAATGTTTTGATTTGAAGTTGTTCCTGGTTTTTCATGATCGGAGTGATGCGAATATCAGCTTTTGCATTTGCTGAAATGATTAGCATCGAAACGATGTAGATTAAAACCAGTGCTTTTTGAATGAAGCTTTTCTCGAATGGTTTTGCAATTTGTTGTGTTGAGAAAAATTTGTTCATAAGCCCTAACCCCTAAATCTTGTAACCTGAAAATCAAGTTACTTTGACTGTTAGAGCAACGGTTGTGCCAACAATAATTTTTATTGAGAAGTGTTCAGGTTGCACTCGGGAAAACGAAACAAAGCGTTAATAGTTCCAAGGTGGGTATTGCGGTTCCACTTTAGTACTTTGGTCTGTGATCTATTTGGAACTACAGTCTCGGCGTGATGTCTTGCTTGTTTCCCCGTAGAATAAAAAAATGCCAGATAACGAATCACAAACGCGTTGGGTTATAAAACTTGAGAGCGGAAAACAGATAGGGCCTTTCACTACGCAAGCCATTTTAAAAATGATTGCTGAGGGTGCCTTTATTGGTGGCGAACAAATAAAAAAATTTCCTGATGGCAAATGGAATGCGATTTCGTCCATGCCTGATTTTTACGATAAACTATTAGAGGTGTTAGAGGGCGAGGCACTAAAAGCAAAAGTAACGGCCTCTTCTTCAAAGCCAATTCGCGCTGAACAGTTTGATGCAGAAACTGTTATTATTCGTCCACCGCCCAAAGCAGACTCCAGTAAAAATGAATCAGCATCAGATGAAAATTTCAATAGTATGTTCGATGGTGCTTTTGAAAAAAATGAAACCAATGAAGACGAAGCGGATCAGTTTGTCCAGTCGCCAAAAAAGAAACTAAAGTCATCTGTATACTCACAGCATGAGAACTTAAATGCCAACTCGGTACCGGCAGGTGTTAATCTTTCGGCCGCAAATGCTTACAATATTGTGTCAACTGGGACGGCTAAGATTTTATTGCCTCAAAATAGTAAAAGTGAATCCAGTCCATCGCCAACTAATGCGAAAAAAAATGTTAGTTTCTATTTTTTACTAGCCTTGATTATTATAACTATTCCCACAGTATTTTGGCTGATGGATGACGACGGTGGCGTAAGTCCTTTTGTTAAGCCAAATTTATTGCGGCCTAAAATTAGCTCGAGTTTAATCGAGGCAACAGTTAGCGGTAATGAGGTAAAAGATAAACTCAGACTGGCGGTTGCAAATTATGTCAAAGACACGTTTGTGAATTATCAATCTGCCCAGAGCCAACTTGTTTCTGTGATCGAAGGAGCTCCGCAAAATGTAGAAGCACGAGGAATGCTTTGTTTGGTATATTATGAGCTTTGGCCTTATGTGAAACAAGACTCGAAAGACTTAGAAACAATTGGCATCGTTGTTAAATCAACTAAAAATTTGGATCCTGTGGGTATCAACGGTCTTTATTGCGAAATGATGCGCATGTTGGTTCAGGGAAAATATCAAGAGGCCAGGGGGGTTGTCGAGTTTGCCTTGAATCAGCCGGCGATGTCGACCGCACCTGTTTTATATTATTTAAAAGCCGATCTCTTGTTTGAAGATCGAGATATGAATACAGCAGTTCTTTATCAAGAAAAGGCACAGCAGTTGTGGCCCGATTGGGTGCGACCTCTTTATTTGACCGCTGGTTATTATCAAAAACAGGGAAAAACTTCGCAAGCAGTTGAAGTTCTTAAAAAAGTTATAAGCAAAAATCCAAAACATGGCTTGGCGCAAATAGATCTGGGAATTATTTTATACGAAAGCATTCACCAAACCGAAGAAGCATTTAAATTATTATCAGCAGCTTTATTTTCCAATGAGGGCAAGGGCCATTTCCCAAGCGGGGTAGAGGCTCGGGCAAGATATTATTTGGCAAAAATATTTGATGAAAAGAAAAATCGCACGAAGGCTTTAGAGGAAATTCAAAAGGCCTATGCTTTAAGTCCTATGGATGAAAAAATAAAAGAGTTGTTAACTAGGCTTGGTGGTTCAGCAACGATCAACTCACAATCTTCTCGCAATAATGAGTTGGTGTTTCTTGGTGATCAGCATGTTCGCACGGGAAATTGTTTGTCAGCACAGGCTGAGTACAAAGCGGCGTATGATTTGGACTCAACAAACGCTATCGCAGCAATGAAGGCCGCGCAGTGTTTGTGGAAATTAAATCAGAGTAATGAGGCCATTCAATGGTTAAATAAGGCAATCAAAGCAGACGGAAAGCTTGTCGGCGCTTATGTTTTGCAGGCGGATTATTTTTCTGAAAGATCGAATTACGTGCCAGCGATGCAAATTTTAAACAAGGCATCGCAAAAGTTTCCAAATAATTATGAAGTTTTGCGCGGCTATGGCTTGGTTGAATACCGCCGAAACAATATTAAAGATGCCGTCGGTTATTTAGAGAGATCTTATAAGATGTATGAGAATGATTCTGAAACTTTGATTTTGCTGGCCAAAGCTCATATTGCGGCTCGAAATTATCAGTCGGCACAAAAGTATGCAGTCAGGGCCATTGAGCTGGATGCAACGAATAGTGCTGCACAAATTGTTTATGCGCGCGTGTTGACACAGTTTCAAGGTTTAGAGACGGGACTTGTTTATTTGAAAGACCTGTTAAATAAATTTTCATATACGATTGATTTTAGATTGGCGATGGCAGATCTAAATCGCGAAAATGAAAGATACTCACAAGCACAAAAAATTTATGAGCAAATTGTTGATGCGGATCCAAAAAATAAAAAAGCTCGTTTAGGTTTGGGCGAATGTTATCAGGCACAAGCCATATTTGATAAAGCCTTAAAAGAATATTTAAATGCGACTGTGTTAGATCCCTCTGATGCAGAGGGTTTGTTTCGTGCGGGGACTTTGTATTTGGATATAGGTAAATTCAAGGATGCGATCACTCAATTCAGGCGTGCGGCGATCGTTAATGGTTTGTATCCGCGGTTGAATTATTTTGTTGGGCGAGCCTATTTTTTAAATGGCGAATATGAAGCAGCGTTGGCTTCAAGTATGGAAGAGCGCAAGTTGAATCCCAATATCGCAGATTCGTATATTTTGGCGGCAGAGGTGTATTCGGCGACGAAGCAGTTTCAAAAATGTGCAGGTGAATATCAGCAGGCGATCAAGGTGCGAAATCAAGGGGCAGATCTATATGTCAAAGCAGCAAGATGTTATCGTCAATCAGGCAGCCCGGATATAGCCGAGAGCATGTTGAATATAGCCTCTTCGCAAGAGTCTGGGTATGCTGAAATCTATAAAGAAATGGGCGCCATTTACGAAACCAAGGGCGACATGCGTGCGGCGGTGGCTTCGTATAACAAATATCTAGCCCTTTCTCCTAATGCCCCTGATCAGAAAGAAATAGAAGCAAGAATTTTGCAGATTAGTCGGGGAAAATAGTTTTATTATTAACTGACACAAGAATTGATTTACTTTTTTAATCGCTTTCATTAGTTTCACAAACCTGGAGGACATATGGGTATATCAGATAAAGTCAGTCAAATTGCTGGACAAGTACAAGATGGAGTTAAAAACTCATCGGTGTCGTTGATAGCCCTGTCTTTGAAAACTATCACGTCTTTGATGATTGGTTTAACCATGGCGCTGGTCGCACAAGTGTTGATGGATTTCGGAACCTTTTCTTTTATTTTCTTTATGGCCGTTGTTGTCGGTATCGTTTGGAAAATGATCAGCCCTTGGCGTTTGGGTTCGGTACTCATTTTTGATTTGATTTGCGTTTTGGTTGGTTTGTTGTTGCGACTCTACATCACCGTAGCGCCGTAATAATTGCGCCTCATTAATAGCGCGCTGTAATTTATTTCCTTAATTTTAAAAATAGAGAGTTTGAGTTATCCATGATTGATATTAAATTGTTAGAACGAAAAAGCGAAACTCCGGGTCAGCCAAGCTACCTTGAAGAATATCAACAAAGCATGCAAAAGCGTGGAGCTTCTTTGGAGGCCCTGCAATCACTTTTGGATTTGAATAAAAAAAGAAAAGAATTAATCACTCAAGCTGAAAGTTCTAAAGCTCATCAGAAAAAAGTTTCAGCAGAAATTGCAAAATTAAAACGTGAGGGCCAAGACGCCACACAATTATTGGAAGAAATGTCTAAACTTTCTTCTGAAGTCAAAGAGATGGAAGCTCGCGCTGCAGAGGCAGAGGTTGAGGTTTATAATTTATCTTTGACCTTACCCAACAAACTGCATGCAAGTGTTCACAAGGGAGAATCTGCGGCTGATAACAGAGAAATAAAAAAATGGCGCGAGCCCAGCAAATTTTCTTTCAAAGCTCTTGAGCATTGGGAGATCGGCGAGCGTTTGGGAATTATTGATTTTGAACGCGCTGGAAAAGTAACTGGCGCACGTTTTACTTTCTTAAAGGGTCGGGCTGCACAATTAGAGAGAGCATTGATTCAATTTTTTATGGACGTGCATTCTCAACAGCATGGTTACACGGAAATGATTCCGCCCTATATTGTGAACACCAATTCATATGTTGGAACTGGTCAGTTTCCGAAATTTACTGAAGAGGTTTTTCATCTTCAGGGTACAGATTATCATTTGATTTCAACGGCCGAAGTTCCGGTGACAAATTATTATGCGGGTGAAATTTTAAAACCAGAAGATTTGCCGGCAAAATTTTGTGCTTATTCGCCATGTTTTCGCAGCGAGGCCGGATCTCATGGTCGCGATACAAAGGGTTTGATTCGTCAGCATCAATTTCACAAGGTTGAATTGATGATGTTTGCACATCCTGATCAGTCATATGAGTTGCATGATCAATTAACTGGTCATGCTGAGAGAATATTGGAAGATCTAGAGCTTCCATATAAACGTATGCAGTTGTGTTCTGGTGATATCAGTTTTGGTGCAGCTAAATGTTATGATCTTGAGGTTTGGTTGCCTGGGGCTCAGGCTTACCGCGAGATCAGTTCGTGTTCGAACTTTGAGGATTTCCAAGCTCGTCGTGCGAACATTCGATTTCGCCCGAATGGTGAGAAACCACAGTATGTTCATACATTGAATGGTTCGGGTTTAGCGGTCGGAAGAACCTTGATCGCGATCTTAGAGAACTATCAACAAGAGAACGGAACGGTTTTGGTACCAAAAGCTCTGCAAAAATATTTAAACACAGAGATTATTGCCTAATTCTCGCACATAAAAAATTAAACAACGCACAATACGTAAAAGTCGTTGAAACCACTCGCCAAAAACCATAAAACGGTCGACGGAGAGCTGGTAGAGCGGTTGAATACACCAGTCTTGAAAACTGGCAGCCCTTCGCGGGGCTCGAGGGTTCGAATCCCTCGCTCTCCGCCATTCTATATTGCAAATTCACTTTTTACCTCTGAAAAACAACTAAATTTGACTGTTCTGAAATATCGCCGTGGCAGGATTGTGGCAGACCATCTGCTTGAAAGTTCACAATCTGAATTGCTTTTTGTAAGTGTTGGGGGGAAAGGTGCGCATAAACCTGAGTCATTGTCACCGATGAGTGGCCGAGGATTTTTTGTAGATCGTAGATGTTGCCACCTTTCATCATAAACAAACTTGCGAACGTGTGTCTTAGATCATGAAAGCGGATTTTCTTTACGCTAGCCTTTTCAAGTAGTGGATGGAAAATACACTATAAAGTAATTACATAAGACATTCATGTTTCTGTACTGCAATTGACTTGCATGTTGTTGTCGCCCATAAAGTACAAATAATAGGCAATTTTTTCAATTGAGTGGGCAATTAGGTATCATCAAGTTTTACAAATAGTGTTACCGAACAAGCCGGCAAAATTTTAAAAGATATTTGTGGCGATTTGTGCGGAAACTGGAGGTTTTAATGTTTAAGAATTTGACGCTCGTACCGGTGGTCTTTTTGAGTTTAATCACTGGTTGTATAAAGCCCGAGGACAAGGTTAAGAGCGCTGACCAAGAAACAGTTATTGTGTCTAATAACCTTTGTGAAAATAGTCGGAGTTATTCTTCAGTTGTGTTGACTCTAAATTCTGACAGCATCTCAAAACAAGAAGATCAGAGAAATAGCATTTTTTCCGGCGGAGCAGTTAAGTTTATAGCGAAGCTTTCTAATTCGCTATATGCAAAGTCTATTGATAAATACAGTGGGTTGTTTGCACCTTGCGAATTGTCGGGACAAATTCTGAATTTAACTTGTGAGGGAAATATTGAAATTACAGACAATGAAAATAAGATTAAATCATTAACTTTTGACCAGCTTGTTCAAATGCATGATGCATATTTTCGTAAAATTACACTTTGTGGCTCTATAACAATGGAGAAAGATCAGACCTTGTTTCTTCAAGGGGCTGAGATCTCATTTGATAATTTGTCTGTAAAATTAAGCGATCAGTCTCTATTGTCTTTGAGCGCAGATAAGCTAATCGGAGGTGACAAATTAAATGGTGTTACCAAAGACGCAGAGAGCTCATTTTCGATACACGCTATTGAGTGAGTAGTTCAGATTTTTTTGTATGGCTTTTGCGAAATCATTTGGATGATTTTTCTACAGACAGGTTGATTATTTTATATAAAAAGACGAATCCTGAAGTAGCGCTAAAGGTTAGTTAACCGCGCATTATTATCTGCAATTCTGTGGCAGGATTGTGGCAGAATATGGCTAAAAACAGCTCTGCTTTGCTCAAAATGAGTAACAGATCAAGGGTGGGCTTGGTTTGGTTTAACATGTTGAAATTAATAACAATTCACACTGAATATCTTTGGCTCGAAGAGTTTTGAGAAAACACTCAAAATAATCCCTCGCTCTCCGCCAATTTTTTTAAGTATTTATAAAAATTTTCCCATTACAATTAATGAAAGATTTTGAACCAGAGTTTTTGTATCCATGAAATAGTTTGGGTAGCTTAGTTCAAGTTTTTTGATATCCCCGGTATTTACAAGTACAATATTTATTTGCTTATCACCGAAGTGCGCTCTTTCTAAATTCAAGTATGCCTGAGCTGCGGCTTCAAATTGATTGGCACTGTAAGTCTCTAATGAAACCGTATTCTCTCTGGAGTTCAGTAAAAGTAAACTGTAATGCCCCTTGCGTCCTTTGGCCGTATTTTTTGAGATTGTTTTATATACGGCTGTATACACGCTAAGATTTTCTATCACCTGCAATTCTTGAATTTTTTTTTGGACCTGAGAAATAATGTCATTCTTCAAGTTCCCCTCGTGTGACCTTAGTGGCGGCCTATTTTCTTTTATTGCGAATACTGAACTCAATAAAGAGAAAAAATCCAACCATTCTCGGCTGCCCTGCCCTGATTTAAAGGAACTGTTTTTTAGCGTTCCAAATACCTCCACGCCAGTTGCCCAGATATGTTGTAGTTGCGACCTTAATTGTATTTCTAAAAACAGATTGGGAGTTTTCGCCAATTTGTAAATAAGGTGAATACTTCGATAACCGTCTTTTTTTGGTTTTTCGATATAATCGTCTAATGAAGATAACGAATGTTTAGATTTTGATTTTTTGTAGATCTCTAACAACTTATAAACGTCTTCATTGGTGTCCAAGATAGCACGCAATCCCCCGATGTCTTGCATGGCTGATAAACGCATTGTTTTGTGATTCGAGAGTTTAAGCAGAATCGATGGTGTTCTTTTTAATCTCTGCGCAACGACAGCATGAGCACTGATTTTCTGACTTCTTTGTCTTAGCACTGTCGCAAAAGTATCGAGCGGGATCGCATGATAGGCGCGCCAACTAGATAAAACATCCAAAGCGTTTGTTATATCGTCATCAGACCCAGACTTATTTTTTAATTGCTCTCCTGCCTGATCAATTTTGGTTTTACTATATTCAAAGGCGGTAGGCTTCATAAAAATCCCATTTTTGCTAGTTTATATCTGTAACATACTGATATTACTATATTACAATTTTTTAAATAATATTACCACTTCTTTAAAATATTACCATTTTTTATGGTTTAACTCTGTAAGTAGCTGATTCTACATACTAAGATTCTATGGGGTGAGTCCGGTTCGATAATGTCTCATCCTACTGAGGGCAAATATTTTTTTTATAGTCTCAAGACGGACAAGTGAGGCAATCAGTTACAAACTCATCTACTCGTGCCAGCCATTTCGAACCAGTCAGCTATTTGAAATTTGAAATGAAAATTTATATTCGAAAGATCGAGAACAAATATTCTTGTAATGGCCACAAACTAAGAAGCATCTCTCTTAGACCTAACTGTAAGTTCAAGTCCAACTGCCTCAAGCAACTTAGACACGTTTTTAAACGATGGATTTCCTTCATCCGAAAGCATCTTGTAGATAGCCTGTCTGGCAATTCCTGCATCTTCTGCTACTTTGCTAGCTCCATGCAATCGAACCACCGTGGCGAGAGCTTCCGACAGAAATTCCTCGTCATTTTCTTCCAGGGCTGCGGCCAAATATTCGGCAGCAAAATCTGGATCTAATAGTTTTCTCTCTAAATCGACTTTGACCTTTGTTCCGCGTGCCATCTATTCCTCCTGGTGATTTTTCCAGTGTTTTTTTGCGGTCTCAATATCTTTACTTTGTGTAGATTTATCACCGCACATTAAGAGCAAGATGATATCGTTACCGTCCAGCGCATAATACAATCGATAACCAGAACCAAAAGTCATACGAAGTTCCATGACTCCGTCGCCAACAGATTTGTGATCTCCGAAATTTCCCATTTCGGCTCTTTGAATTCTGACATAAATTCGCGACTGGACGGATCTATCACGAAGGCTCTCCAGCCATTCTCTTGCGGGCTCTTTCTGCACTTTAGAATCAAAATAGTATATCGCAGACCGAATATTCGCCATTTAAGGAGCGTCTCATATAGAGGACAGTTTGTCAACTATAGGGTTCGGATTGATTTTAGGGTTATTTCATCAAGCCCTAGGCAACATCGATCCTTTTCTCAGGCGACAGATTAGGGAGATCTAATAAAATGACGGATATGGGATCTCTGAAATGAGTCAAAGGAAATGGTCGTTTATCTCTCCCGATGAAGCCTACAAAGACCCAATTGCTTTGATTGAGCCAAAGTCTTCAACTAAATTAAATCAAGGTCGTGTCTTCGCGCTTGCAAAGGAATCGGGTTACGATGGTCCGTGGTATTCCCAATGGAACGAAGAAACTGAAATCGAAAAAGAATTGATTCGACAAAACGTTTGGAAATGATTGGGTCTGCAGAGGCCTAAATCATTAATCTTTGAAAATCTAACGGCAAATAAATCCAGGCGCGGAATCAGAACTTCTAAAGTTATAATAATTTTTTGTATCTAAA
>CAZMVK010000080.1:3411-15794 GCA_964569545.1 uncultured Bdellovibrio sp. | reverse complement strand
AATTACGTGGCTTCGGATTCAAAGCCTGCCCCGCAGGACCGTCGCCCAAACCTTTTTCACCGTGACACATTGCACAGTTCTGAGAATAAATCTTTTGCCCATGTTGAACCATATCGTCATTTGCAACCCACGGCTCAGCAATCTTCGACACATCAACAGCTGCAACATCTTGTGTCGTTGCCAATTGTGGATCTTTGATGTTTTCTTTGAGATCTACACCTGGATGAATCGCAACGATGTAAATGAAAAAGCAAAACACAGTGACCATTGAAAACATAAAAGCATACAACCCACCATTATTATGGTGATTATTATTTTCTGACATACAGGGTTATCTCCTCGGCGTTCAAATTAAATGAAAATAAAATGATCGGCAAGAACTGAGGGCATTATGCCCGAACATGACAAATTGCGAAATGACTCATTTTAAGACAGTTACATGCCAGCCCACAAGGAAGTCACACAAACGCAAAGAACTTTGCTAACATATATATAGACAATGAAACCGAAAATATCGAAGTCGATAAAATCAAAAGCTTATCAGCAGTTGAGCCGAGCTCAGTTGTTTGTTTGCATTTTAAGCCTAAGTCTTGTTTCCGCCTGCACCAGCATCGAACAGAAAAAACAATTTGAGCAAGTTCAAATCGGCATGGACAAGGGACAAGTTTTAGAAATCATGGATTCCCCACAAAGAACCGAACGTCGCCATGACCAAGATCGCTGGACTTATTTTATCCAAAACAGCGAGGCTCAGAATCCGATCCAACAAGAGCAACAACTGGAAAAACAAATTTACTTTGAGAACGGCAAAAGCACCTATGTTGGCGACCCAATCAAACCTTTAATTTCTGCCGAGACACAAGACCGCATTAACGAAGAACAAAACATCGCCCTGCAGAACGCAGCGGCTGCTAGCAGAAAAAAAACCGAAACTCCCGACTCCGCAAGATCAACAGATAAAAAACAAAAGCCAGAATCTCGCAGCACTCAAAGCACGACCGAGTTACCAGAACCCACCTATTTACCACAATACGCGCCCGTTCAATAGACACCTAAAAATCAATAGACCGACAAATTTTTAATTATTTATGCAAGAGAATCGGACCCTGCTCTTCGATGGACTTTTCTTTTACACCATCCAAGGCTGGCGACAATGGTGTTTCACTGGCCTTATCTGGTGATTCATTTTTGTCTTTGCGATATTGCGAACGGGCTCGGCGCATGGCTTTCATTAATTTAGCATCAATACCAACAGCTTTTTCGATTTCTTCGACAGATTTGACAGGTATTTTTTCGTACTTTCTGTCTTTCTTGGCGTTTCTCTCCGGAAATCTGTATTTTAAAATATTCACTTGTTTATCATATTCTTGAGCAAGCTTTTCCATATCGACGTGCTCTTTAACTATTTCTTTGATCAAAGACTTAAGCTCAGAAGAGTGCTCTGGAAAGTGATTTTTTTCTTCGATCATTTTTTCAATATTTTCATTTTTAGATTTTATTTTTGCGGCCAGCTCTTGAATTTTAGCCTCGATCGTCATCCATGCTGGGCGACCCTCACTCTCTTTTTTCTCACCCTCTTTGCCTTCTTCTTTTTTCTCGCCACCCTCTTCTTTTTTTTCTTCTTCCTTTTTCGCTTCCCCTCCTCCGCTGTTAGCAAGGACTGAGATCGGGCAAACAATCGCACTCGATAAAAATATCGACAAGATCAGGAAATGAATCAAAGAAGACAAACAAGAGTTTAATATACTCACGAGTTTTAAATTTTTAATAAACATGCTGGCTCCAACTGATTTGCAAGGGTAAATTCTTAAGCACATCAACCGCTCGACTAGCTTTGACTGCATTCACATTTTTAATTTCCAAGCGTCCATCTAAAATTGATTGCATCAACTCATTCACATTCCATTGAAACTGCGGAGCGCCAAATGCTTCTTGAATCTTTTGACGAAGTTCGTGAGTATCAATCCCAGAAACCACAATCGTGTAATTCAAAGAACCTTTTTCCGTATTTGAATTTGCAAACTCGGTCATACTCTCGCCCGAATCAGCCCCCGAATCCATCGCAATTTCTTGATACTCTTGAGGCGAATCATAATTACCAATCGGCGAGTCTACCAATGATTGCTCATCTTCAATTTGATTTGGCTGTTGCTGCAAATCAGCAGGCAACTCAAAATTTGAATCCAATTGCGGATTCGGCTGATCAGGATGTTCATCAGTTTGCTGATACGATTGTTTATCATGCTGTTGATCTGCTGAATACTCTTCTGAGTCGCCATCGAATTGTTGGTAACTTTCAAGATCACCCGCAGTTTGCAGTGATTGATTTTGCTCTATAGAATCTGAGGGCTCAGCAAAACTGCCTAGAGGCTCTGAATGAGCATTTCCTTCGATATCAATAAAGACAACTGCATGACAACTTGGACAAGTCGCCATGCCAAAATCCAAAGCACCATCTTTTGCTAGCTCAGTTCCACATTGCGGACAGAGCACTGCCATGAGTTACTTCTTTCCTTGCTTTCGACGATCAGCTCGGTTCAATGTTTTTTGATCTTCTGGCGACGGACTAGACGTCATTCGCATGCGTTGCTTTTGCGGAGCAGCTGCCGCTGGCGGCGCAGGAAATCCTCCACCAGTGGATTCTTCGTCTGCTCCATGAAACTCAAGCTCTTCAGAATCCGAAGCTCTCATCATTTGTTCCATCTCTTGCACCACTTGCTCTTGCTCAGAAGCTACGATTTGGACTTTCAACATTTTCTCAATCGCATCCATCTTAATTGCGTGCAACATTGTATCGAATGCGTTGAAAGCTTCTTTTTTGTATTCAATCACCGGATCTTTAGAAGCATAACCACGCAAACCAATGCCCTCTTTCAAATGATCGATCATTGCCAAATGTTCTTTCCAACGATGATCAATGGCTTGCAATAAAACCATCTTTTGAATTTGCGCAAAAAACTGAGTCAGATTTTGTTTTTGACGTTCATAAACATCTTTAACAGCTTTGCTTGCAGCTTCAGTGATTGTCTCGGGATTAATAACAGGAAAACTTTCAAATTCAATACGCAAACCAAACTGTTGTGACAGAGCAGTATTCATATCTTCCAAATGCCACTCTTCTTGACGCTTTCCCTCTGGCGCATGTTTTTCTAAAACATCAGAAACAACATCACCCAAATAATCTAAAAACTTGCGCTCAACATCTTTGCCTTCCATGATTTCACGACGCATACCGTAGATGATAGTACGTTGTTGATTCATGATATTGTCGTAATCTAATAAGTGTTTACGAATATCAAAATTGTGTCCTTCGACCTTTCGTTGTGCACCTTCGATAGATCTGGTTACCATACCTGCAACGATAGGCTCTTCCTCTGGAACATTCATACTGTTCATGACTTTTTTAATCATTTCGCCATTGAAAATTCGCATCAAATTATCATCTAACGATAGATAAAAACGCGACTCACCCGGATCACCCTGACGACCAGAACGACCACGCAACTGATTGTCGATACGTCGAGATTCATGTCTTTCAGTACCGATAATATACAAACCACCGGCAGCTAGAACTTCTTTCTTTTCGCCATCACATTTTTCTTTGAATTTTTGTACAGCCGCTTCGAAATCCGGCCCCTCTTCGTGACCAACTTCTTGCTTGGCCATAACCTCTGCATTACCACCCAAAACGATATCAGTTCCGCGACCCGCCATATTGGTGGCAATAGTAATCGTGCCCCTGCGCCCAGCCAAGGCAACAATATCTGCCTCACGTTCGTGGTGCTTAGCATTCAAAACATCGTGACGAATTTTGGCTGCCTTCAATGCCGCTGACAAAACTTCAGATTTTTCAATACTGGCCGTACCAATTAATACCGGCTGACCTTTTTCGTGTCTTTCTTTAACGTCATTGATAATGGCATTAAATTTTGCACGTTCTGATTTGTAAACCAAATCATTGGCGTCAATCCTCAGAATGGGTTTATTGGTTGGGATCACTGATACATCAAGATTATAAATCTTTTTAAGCTCAACAGCTTCTGTATCTGCAGTCCCTGTCATCCCCGCCAGCTTTTTATACATTTTGAAAAAATTCTGAAAGGTAATTGTCGCCAAAGTTTGATTTTCGTTTTTAATTTCGACGCCCTCTTTGGCTTCGATCGCTTGATGCAAACCATCACTCCAACGACGACCTGGCATTAAACGCCCGGTGAATTCATCAACGATGACAACTTCGCCACCCTGAAGCATGTACTCGACATCTAGCCGATATAAATAATGGGCTTTTAAACCCTGATAAATATGATGCAGAATTTCGATATTTTGTGGTTCGTAAAGATTTTCGATTTTTAACAACTCTTCAACCTTGGAATTTCCCTCGTCCGTCAATGAAGCGGTTTTGGTTTTTTCTTCCATAGTGAAATGCACATCACGCCGCAAATGCGGAATGATCTGATTGATTTGAAAATATTTGTCTGTCGAAGTTTCAGCAGGACCAGAAATAATCAATGGAGTTCTGGCTTCATCAATCAAAATTGAATCGCACTCATCGACGATGGCAAAATGCAATTCGCGCTGAACCATGTCTTCTAAATCAAACTTCATGTTGTCGCGCAAATAATCAAAACCCAATTCATTGTTGGTCGCATAAGTAATATCTGCGCCATAAGCTTCACGACGTTGACGATCAGAAAGATTATGCATGATCACGCCGTAGCTTAGGCCCAGCCAATTATAAAGACGTCCCATCCATTCGCTATCACGACGGGCTAGGTAATCATTGACAGTAACAACGTGCACGCCTCGGCCAGTCAATGCATTGAGATAAACCGGCAGTGTCGCCACCAATGTTTTACCCTCACCCGTTCTCATCTCAGCAACGCTGCCGCGATTTAAAATGTAGCCACCGATCAATTGCACATCGTAATGGCGCATTCCCAAAACTCGCGAAGAGGCTTCACGACAGACAGCAAAAGCTTCTGGCAAAATCTGATCAACAGTTTCGCCATTTTTCAATCGCTCTTTAAATTCTGGAGTTTTCGCCTTTAGCTGTTCATCAGAAAGAGCCTTAATGGATGGCTCTAACAAATTGATCTTGTCGATCACTGGGCGGATGGATTTCATTTCACGTTCATGTTTTGTACCAAATACTTGGCGTAATACTGCTTGAATCATAGCCCTCAAGTCTATGATGACAATATCAGAACATCAAGGCGATCCGAGTCTATGGCCTCGACTTTCGAGCTGACGAAGAGCTTCATATAAAACAACCGTCACCGAAGTCGCTACATTCAGACTGCGAATCGGTCCATACAATGGAATTTTTAAAACTCGATCCGAGTTACGACGCAACAGGTCTTCGTCGAGCCCTTTGGTTTCCTTGCCGAACACAAAACAATCACCTGGCTGAAAGTCCGCCTCGAAATAAGACTTCGTACCTTTGGTTGAAAAATAAAATACACGCTCGGGTTTTTCAACTTGCCCCATCCATTGATCAAAAGATTGATGATGTTGCCAAAGCAAATACTGCCAGTAATCCAAACCCGCGCGCTTCAAATTACGATCCGTGATTTTAAAACCAAGATTTCCAACCAAATGCAATTCTGTCCTGGTACCAACACAAGTGCGACCAATGTTGCCAGTGTTCTGTGGAATATCTGGTTCAATCAGCGCCACACGAAACAGAGCATCTACTCGATTATTCGGAGTGGTTTTGGGATCAATACCAAATGGTTTTTCTGGCTGATGACCAGTGAGAATTTCATCTTCATTAATATCAGGTGAACTGGACGTTGGTTTAGTGCTCATACTCGAGTTTATTACTTTTTCCCACGCTCTTCGTCAATCATTCCTATTTTGACCTAACACATGCTTGTCGTTACAATTTCAGACGATGAAAAAAATTGAAGCGATTATCAAGCCTTTCAAATTAGATGATGTTGTTGATGCTTTATCAGAAATCGGCGTCGAAGGCGTTTCAGTCTGTGAGATCCGCGGTTTTGGCAGACAAAAAGGGCGCACTGAAATTTACAAAGGTGCCGAGTACGTCGTCGATTTTTTACCAAAAATCAAATTAGAGATCGTCATTCCAGACGGCCTGGTGGAATCAGCCATGGAAGCCATTCGCACCGCTGCTCACACTGGAAAAATTGGGGATGGAAAAATTTTTGTGATTCCTGTTGAAAGTGCTTTGCGCATTCGCACTGGAGAAAGAGACGACGAAGCTATCTAAATTTATTTTTGAATATTATTAAAAACAACTCTGACAAAATACGGAAAGATTGTCAGAAAAATTATCAAGCGGAGGATGAGATGACAGTACAACAAGCAATTCAATTTGCAAAAGACAAAGGCGCCCGAATGGTGGACCTCAAGTTCTGTGACATGGTCGGAACTTGGCAACACTTTACATTGGGCATGAGCCAATTAACCCCCGAGATGTTCGAAGAGGGCATGGGCTTTGACGGCAGCTCTATCCGCGGTTGGAGAGGTATCGAAGAATCCGACATGGTTGTGATTCCAGATCCCGCATCAGTTAAAATGGATCCGTTCACCGAGGTTCCAACTGTTTCTTTTATTTGCGATGTGGTTTTGCCTGAAACTTTGCAACCATACAATCGTGATCCTCGTCAGATTTTGAAAAAAGCAGTTGCTTACATGAAATCAACTGGCCTTGCTGACACCGCTTATTTTGGCCCTGAAGCTGAATTTTTTATTTTCGATGACATCCGCTTTGAACAAACCAACAACGGTGCTTTTTATCAAATCGATTCTGACGAAGGTATTTGGAATTCTGGTCGCGACGAAGGCGGCAGCAATCTTGGTTACAAACCAAGACACAAAGAAGGTTATTTTCCAGTAATGCCAACTGATTCGCAACATGATCTAAGAACAGAAATGAGCTTAGAGCTTGAACGCGCAGGTATGGAGGTTGAACGTCAACACCACGAAGTCGCAACCGCAGGACAAGCTGAAATCAATATCAAATTTGACCATGCATTGGCGATGGCTGATAAAATGATGTGGTTCAAATACATTATTAAAAACGTAGCTCGCAGAAACAATAAAACCGTGACCTTTATGCCAAAACCTTTATTTGGTGATAACGGTTCTGGAATGCACATTCATATGTCTTTGTGGAAAGATGGAAAAAATCTTTTTGCCGGCAACAAATATGCAGGGCTTTCTGAAATGGCATTATATTATATCGGCGGCGTTTTAAAACATGCTCCGGCATTATGTGGTATCATCAATCCTACAACAAACTCATACAAACGTTTGGTTCCAGGATTTGAAGCTCCTATTAAATTGGCTTACAGTTTTAAAAATCGTTCTGCAGCAATGCGTATTCCTAATACAGGCTCTTCAGCGAATGCAAAACGTATCGAGTTCCGCACACCAGATCCTTCGGCTAATATTTATTTAGCTCAAGCTGCTCTGTTGATGGCTGGCCTTGATGGCATCATGAATAAAATCCACCCAGGGGATCCGTTGGATAAAGATATTTATGGCTTAAGCCCAGAAGAATCTGCCAAAGTTCCAAGCATCCCAGGCTCTCTGGAAGAATCCTTAAATAATCTTAAAGAAAAAGGTCAGTTCTTAATGAAGGGTGATGTCTTCGGTGAAGATTTCATTTCGACATGGATCAATTATAAAATTGATCGCGAGATCCGTCCTATTCAACAACGACCAGTTCCGTACGAATTCTTTTTGTATTATGACCTATAGTTTATAATGGAGGCCCGCACGGACCTCCTGTTTTCTGTTCGCAAGTTAAGCAATCACAAGGCGATCCGCAGCAAGGGGTCGCCTTTTTCTTGATTGTCTTCGTCATTGTTTCAGTTACAATCTAAAAGTAGATCTTAGTAGGGGCAAGTGCGCATTTATTCAAAAATTTAATGCTATATTTTAGATCTATGCTAAAAATTATTTTTTTGAATACTTTTTTATTTTTGTTTTAAGGAGTCCACTATGGCTGAGCAATATCGTAATTTCATGGGTTCATTTTGGTTTCAAAAAGAAGACAACATTTACACCGTTGGCTTGAATGAAGATGCCATCGACACCTTTGAAGAGATCTCAACCTTAGACCTACCACCAACAGGTGAAACTGTTGAAGCCGGCGTCGTTTGTGGCGCACTTGAAACTGACGAAGGACCCATTGATTTATACGCTCCCGTTTCTGGCACCATCGTCGAAATCAATAGCATTGTTGTTGAAGATCCAACTTTGATTCAAGACGATCCTTATGATTCTTGGCTTTTCAAAATCGAATCCGAAGATGCTTATCAAGATGAAGACACAGAAGATGATGAAGATGACGACGATGATGAGGACGATGAAGATTGGGAAGACGAAGAAGAAGAGGACGAGGACTAGTCCTCAATCCACTTTTTTTAACTGAAAAAGCATTCCTTTGTATGATTTCAAAGATCTTTCTTTTTCAAATGCAATATTGCAGATTTTTTCTTCATTGTTCCATTTGTTAACAAGCTCATATCCAATATTTTGTAAGCCATTAATAAAATCGCTCTCTAGACGAACATTGTAAGGACAAAAAGAAGCGCCAATGCTTTGCAAAGTAATTGTTTTATATTTCTCATGTAATGGCAGTAAATTAATAATAAGGAATCTTGGTGGTTTCGAAAGCCTCTTTAATTTTTCATCAAGATCCCACTCAAGATATTGAAGAGATCCGCTGGCAAGAAAGAGATCGTAGTTTTCACAATCTAAAATATCATTGGAAAAACTTAACTTTTTAACACAAAAATTAACATCAGGATCGACACTCTGATCTTTGGCCAATTCTTTTGCTTCCTCTACAACTGCGGCAACATCACAGATAGTCCACTCTTTAATAAAGTTATAATCTAAATATTTCGAGTACGCATAAAAATGAATCCCGACATGCCCACCGAAATCAAACACCCTGTGGATTTCTGGCAAATATGATTTCATCCAAAAAAGCACTGGATAATCTGTCGAATATATTTGTTTAGTTCTATCTTTATAGAGTTTGGCTGCCGTTTGATTATTATATCCAATCGGCTTTGTCGTCGGAGCGGAAGCTAATGCCTCGGCGAAGCTTTTAAATACACCTCTAAAATAATTTACATTATTATGATTTGAGAACTTATGTTCGAATATTTTTTTTCTCAAATACAATATAATAGGTAATTTTTTAAAAGACTCCACCGACACAACTCTCTTTTCTTTCATCTTAGTTTACTCTAGCTGCAACCTAAATTTTTCGGAATGATATTGACCTGGCGACAGCGCGGCTGTGCTTCGCTACAACGAGCACGCATATGAAAATGATTTTGGTGACCTGGCTCTAATCGCAATCGCAAAAGAGTTTGATAACCAATCGATTGTTTGTTGTTCTCATTAAAATCATTTTGTCTTTTAGCTTCTTCACACAATGCTTTTTTAATTGGTGCAACCACAAATACAACCTCAACCTGACCAGTGGAAAACATATTTTTAAAAAGCTTCCATTGTTGGGCTAGATAAAAATCTGAACTGACGCCGCCTTTAATCGTAATGTCACGGTAAACAAGTTTTGGATTGCTAACCAAATATGAAACATCAGCATCCAATCCATTCATATGACTTTTATGACGACCAAGCACACCACCATTTCGATAAGACACGTCACCAACAGTCAGCTTGAAATTCGGCAATAATGTTTGCACGTACTTACCCATTCTAATTATCAAATCTAACAAATCCATCGTTCCAAAATATGTTTTTCTATCTGGTGCCCACAATAAACGGAAAGGCGAATCCGCATGTTGTTGTAAAAATTGATAATAATCTGTGGCATTTTGCAAACGACCTTTAAATTGACGACACTCTTTAACCTTTGAAAACAAAGCTGGGCAGCCAATAGCTTGATTTAATACCTTGGTTTGCGCTGACTCATTTTTCTTTGTATCAGATTTTTTTGATTCGGTTAGTTTTGCTGGATCACCAAACAATTCGTCGACCTGTACAGTTGATGTCCCCACGAAATCTGCAAGTACCTCGACATCATCACCAGCTTCTTCTTCTTCACCTAATGCATCCTCAGGAACAGAGACTTGCTCGGCAGGCTTACCACCGGCTGGAGCCGACCTGCCACCCGTTGTCGGCGGCGTGGTTGGTGATACGGGATTTTCTACCACTGGAGTTTTTGTTTTTTGTAACTGAGCTTTGCCCTCAGTTTTCATATTGATTTCATCTTTCACAAATTGATCGTGAAATACTTTTTTATTCACTCGTAAAAATACATCGATAAAAAATTCTGAGCAATTATCATCTTCTGAATAACAAATAGCTTGTGCTTTGATGACGTTTTTATCTCGCAATTGTTCCGACGTTGGTAACAACAAAACCTTGCCGTCTTGCAATTCACCCTGCAGCTCAATATCACCAAAATCGACTTTCTTTGCAAAAATCAAATGGCCATGCACAGTGAGAAAATCACGATTTTCTTTTTGCTCCCATTTTGCAGTGATTTTTTGGAACTCTAAGGTGTTAGATAAACGAAAATATTGATAACCAGATTGTTCTAATTTTTTCGCCGGCGCGTTGGTTAACCCCTCATCATCCAGCTCTGGTTTTTCAGTGTTAATAATAGAATCTGAATCCGGCATTGCAATTCGATCAAAACCAGAAATAACTTCAGCACGAAAACCCGTTTTTGGATCTCGACAAGAAACTACAAATAGAGGCAATATACAGACCATTGCCAACAAGCTCTTCTTCATAATTGTTTACATTGCAGTAAACAGACCAAATGGTTCTACTTAAAAGAATTGAAAATCCACCTAATGAACGTTTTAACTGTATCTCAAATTCAATATCAGATGAATGACAATAACGACTGTCAAACTTTTAGACAGCAAACAATTATGAGCTTTTACGATCCATAAGATAGCGTTTATTAACCATGTTTTTCAGAGCCACAAACAGCGCACGATTAAATGGCTGACCTAAAACACTGTCAATATATTGAATGGCCTCATCCGCAGTAAATGCATGCTGACCGGCCTCGCCACCACCAATTAAATTTGCAAATGTATTCGCCAATGAAACAATCTTGCTTAAATTTGAAAGCTTCACATCACGCTTACGATGCGGAAAACCAGTTCCAACAGAATTTTCGTGATGTTCACTGACAATCATCATTATATCCGTTGGGATGTCGGCAACATTTCGTAAAGCTTCAGCTCCAAGAACTGGATGTTTTTGATATTCAGCTAAATCTAAATCTGTCCACAGGTGACGTGGTTTTTCTAAAATCTCGCGCGAGACCTGGCGCAACCCAACATCGTGTAATAACGCTCCGACAGCTACCTTTTCAAGATTTGCTGGCAAGTTTATTTTCAATTCCTCGCACAAACACAAAGCCACCAAACATGTGCTCATACTGTGTTTAGATTCATTGTCAGGCATTGTAGAAACCAAATTATAAACATCATCAAACCATTCAATGCTTTGACTGATTTGCACTATCAATTTAGTGACCTTTACCAACTGTGCCGCCGTCGTTACCTTAGAATCTACCAAGGTCGACACTGCTTGATTTGCCAAGGTTGTAACAAAACGAGTTTTCAATTGAGCAGGAACAGATTTATTGGCAACAAATTTATTGGTTAAATCTGTCATACCTAAAATGAAATAACTGTAATCTTCATGTTTAACAAAAGTTCTTGAATTGGACTTATGATAAACATGTAAATCAGAAAGACTTGCTCTTTCGCCTTTTCGACCAATGACCAGATAATTTTGTGGCTTAATCTGTAGATAAACAGTGACATGCAATTGCATGCCTTCGAAAAAAAAATCCTTTGGCACTTCGTGCATTTCCGAGTCCAAATAATTCTCAATGGCTCTTTTTTTCACTACTGTATTCAAACCAACTCCCAGACATAATCGTCATTGACTATATCAGAGTAATTGATAATCAGAAAAAATCGAACAAGACCCAGCAAAATCTCGATCTTTTCTAGACCAAAATAAAAAAAATAACTCCTAAGAACAATTCAAATCTCCAAAAAAAAGTCCCAAGCCCCAACAAAGACCCAGCCCACCACAAAAATATAAAGTCTAAAAAAAGAGCCCCCCACACAGAACAAAGTCCATATTAAAACTCGTTCAGCCGAGGCGCCGAGGAGGGATTGGCCAAGTGGCCATCCCGACGACAGCAACGAAGGATCAACGAGTTTTACTATGGACGCCGGGGTTAGCCGAAGTGGCCGGTTAGATATTGCTCTGTCAGTTTTTCTCGAGGATTGGTAAAAATTTGTTTAGTTGGCGCGTATTCGATCAACTCGCCCATATGCATAAAGGCTGTGTAATCAGAAACTCGACCTGCTTGCTGCATATTGTGGGTTACA